>NZ_JBWJPD010000010.1:0-180645 GCF_056393165.1 Stenotrophomonas sp. Steno-C17 | reverse complement strand
ATTCCCGTGTGCTGCGAAGTTTCCTTCGTAGCGAGCCGCCCATTATGTCAGGCTTTTTCAGTCTGTCAACACCTTCGTTCGATCATCTCGTTCGGCGGTGGTGGGCGCCCTGGTGTCGCTGGGAGGCCTTGGCGGCGAACCCTGCGACGGGGGAGAGAAAGTATGTCTCCGTTCGCCGCATTTGTGAAGGGGGTGTGGCAATTTTTTTTTACGGATGTTGCATTCGTTCAGCCGAAGCGGACGCGGGGGCCGGCTGACGCCGGCCCCCGCGCGGATCAGGCAACGATCAGACGGACACGGGCAAAGGTGCGCTTGCCGACCTGCAGCAGGCCTTCAAAGCCCGGCTGCAGCACCTGCTGGCCGTCTTCCACGACTTCACCGTCCACCTTCACTGCGCGCTCCTTGAGCTTGCGGTTGGCTTCGGAGTTGCTGGGGGTCAGGCCGGCGGCGGTCAGCAGCGCAGCAATACGCAGGCCCTCGGCCGGAATGGCCACGTCCTGCAGCGGCAGCTGGGTGATGTCGCCCTGCCCGGTCACCGCCGCTTCCCAGCCGGCAATGGCCTGCTCGGCCGCAGCGGCGTCGTGGAAGCGGGTGGCCAGTTCACGGGCCAGGCGCAGCTTCACCACGCGCGGGTTCAGGGTGCCCGCGGCGACCTGTTCGCGCAGCGACACAGCCTCGGCCTGGCTGATGTCGAAGGACAGCAGCTCGATCCAGCGCCACATCAGGGCGTCATCGACCTTCATGGCCTTGGTGACGATGTCGATGGCCGGTTCGCTGATACCAATATAGTTGCCCAGCGACTTGGACATCTTGTTGACCCCGTCCAGGCCTTCCAGCAACGGCATGGTCAACACCACCTGCGGCTTCTGCCCATGGTGCTCCTGCAGGCCTCGGCCCATCAGCAGGTTGAACTTCTGGTCGGTACCGCCCAGTTCGACGTCCGCTTCCAGCGCCACCGAGTCGTAGCCCTGCACCAGCGGGTACAGGAACTCGTGGATGGCGATGGACTGTTGGGCCGCGTAGCGCTTGGCGAAGTCATCGCGTTCGAGCATGCGGGCCACGGTGTGCTGACCGGCCAGGCGGATCATGTCCGCCGCGCCCATCTTGCCGAACCACTCGGAATTGAAGCGGACTTCGGTCTTTTCCCGGTCCAGCACCTTGAACACCTGCTCTTCATAGGTACGGGCGTTGGCCAGCACGTCCTCGCGGCTGAGCGGCTTGCGGGTCAGGCTCTTGCCGGACGGGTCGCCGATCATGCCGGTGAAGTCACCGATCAGGAAGATGACCTGGTGGCCGAGGTCCTGGAACTGGCGCAGCTTGTTCAGCAGCACGGTATGACCCAGGTGCAGGTCGGGGGCGGTGGGGTCGAAGCCTGCCTTCACGCGCAGCGGGCGGCCTTCCTGCAGGCGCGCACGCAGATCCTCGAGCTTCAGGATCTCGTCGGCTCCGCGGCCGATCAGGGCAAGGGCTTCTTCAATCGAGGACACGTGACTACTCCCGGCAGTGCCGTTTCTTATGTGGGGTGTTAACGCCAAGTTAACCCGATTGGCTTCACAAAAGCCAATAGGCACAAGGGTTTGACGCGGTTTTCTCAGGTGTCTATGGTAACCGCCGAACAGGCCCGCGCTCCCGGGCCCGCCAGGAAAACACCGCTGATGCACAATTCCGACCAAGGGCGCGCACGCAAGCAGCGCTTCCAGGAACGACTCCACGTCCTGCACGACAACGCCCTGCACCGGAAGCTCAGGCAACACCTTCCCGCCGCTTTCAACGAGCGCTGGACCCGCCGCCACTGGATGCACGCGAGCCTGTTCGCGACCATCGGCGCGCTGGTGGCGACCATCGTTCCCGGCTTCTCGCACACCATCGATGCGCCCTACGCCGACAGCCACACCAGCCTGGCCCTGCCGCTGCCGCCGCTTGCGCAGGCGCGCCAGCAGCAGACCCCCGGCGACAGCTGGCAGGTGCTGCGGGTGCAGCGCGGCCAGACCCTGAGCGAACTGTTCGACCAGGCCGGCATTCCGGCCAGCACCCTGCACCGGGTACTGGACCACCCCGGCGCGCGCGATTCGCTGACCAAGCTGCGGCCGGGTGCGGAGATTGCCTTCGACATGCCGCTGTCGGGTGACCTGCGCAGCATCCGCTTCGACCGCGACGGCGAGCACCGGGTGGAACTGAGCCTGGCCGGCAATGACATCAAGGAGAAGGTGACCCAGCGCGAGACCTCCACGCGCACGGTGGTCACCAGTGGCGAGATCACCAGTTCGCTGTACGCCGCGGCGCGCCGTGCCGGGCTGTCGCCGTCGGCGATCGCGACGATGACCGACGACATCTTCAAGTACGACATCGACTTCTCGAAGGACCTGCAGCCGGGCGACCGTTTCAGCGTGGTGATGGACGAAACCTGGCGCGAAGGCGAGAAGGTCGATACCAGCAAGATCCTGGCGGCGACCTTCACCACCGGCGGCAAGACCTATTCGGGCTTCCGCTTCGAGCGCAACGGCAAGTCGGAGTACTACGACATCAACGGCCGTTCGCTGAAGAAGAGCTTCATCCGCATGCCGATTCCCTTCGCCCGGTTGAGCTCGACCTTCGGTGCCCGCAAGCACCCGGTGCTGGGCAAGATGCGCATGCACAAGGGCGTGGACTACGCCGCCCGCACCGGCACCCCGATCATGGCCGCCGGTGATGCCCGCGTGCAGTTCGTGGGCGTGCAGCGCGGCTACGGCAACGTGGTGATCCTGGACCATGGCCGCGGCCACACCACCCTGTACGGGCACATGTCGCGCTTTGCCGGCATCAAGAACGGCCAGCGCGTGGCCCAGGGCACGGTGATCGGCTACGTGGGCTCCACCGGCCTGGCGACCGGCCCGCACCTGCACTACGAATTCCGCGTGAATGGCCAGCACCGCAACCCGCTGACGGTGACCATGCCGCCGCCGGAACCGCTGAAGGGCGCCGAGCTGGTGGCCTTCCGCGCGCAGACCGCACCGGCTATGGCCCGTATCCAGGGCATGGAGAAGCTGATCTATGCCGACGCCAGCCCGGCCCCGGCCAGCCGCGAGGCCGACGCCACCGAGGTGGCCAGCGCCAAGGACGCCAAGGCGCCGGCCCGCAAGCGCGGCTGAGCCCCTGCGTTGACGAACAAGGACGTGGCAGCACAAGCTTGCCACGTCCTTTTTTTATGCCCGCCATGAACGCCGCCGCCGACCCGAACGCCCCCCTGTACCTTGGCCTGATGTCGGGCACCAGCGCCGATGGCATCGATGCCGCCCTGGTGCAGTTCCCCGTTGCCGGCGGCTGCCACTTCGTACACGGACTGACCGCCCGTTGGGAGCCGGTGCTGCGTGCACGCCTGGTCGCGCTGGGCGAAGGTGGCCCACTGCAGTCGCTGGAGGAGCTGGGCGAACTGGATGCGCGGATCGCGATCGCCTTCGCCGGCGCGGCCAACCAGCTGCTGGACGAGGCCGGGGTGGATCGCGCGCAGGTGCGGGCGATCGGCTCGCACGGGCAGACCGTGCGCCACCGGCCACTGGCCGACCCGGCCTTCACCGTGCAGCTGGGCGATGGCAACCGGATTGCCGAGCTGACCGGCATCACCACTGTGTGCGACTTCCGTCGCCGCGACGTGGCGGCCGGCGGCCATGGCGCGCCGCTGATGCCCGCCTTCCACCTGGCCATGCTGGGCGCCGCCGATGAAGACCGCGCGGTGCTGAACCTGGGTGGCATCGGCAACCTGACGTTGATTCCCCAACAGGGCGCGGTACGCGGCTTCGACACCGGCCCGGCCAATGCACTGATGGATGCGTGGTGCCAGCGCCACACCGGTCGCAGCTTCGATGCCGATGGCGCGTTTGCCGCCAGCGGCGCAGTGGATGACAGCCTGCTGGCCGGCTGGCGCGCCGACCCGTGGTTCGATCTGCCGCCGCCCAAGAGCACCGGGCGCGAGCAGTTCCACCTGGCCTGGGCCGAAGCGCACATGGGCGAAGGCCAGTTCAGTGCCGCCGATGTGCAGGCCACGCTGCTGGAACTGACCGCGATGACCGTGGCCGATGCGCTGCTGGCGCAGCAGCCGGGCACGCGGCGGGTGCTGGTCTGCGGCGGTGGCGTGCACAACGCGCAGTTGATGCGGCGGCTGGGCGCGCGGCTGCCGGGGGTGCTGGTTGAATCCAGCGCACGGCATGGTCTGGACCCGGAATACGTGGAAGCGATGGGCTTTGCGTGGCTGGCCCAGCGCACGATGGAGGGATTGCCGGGCAACCTGCCGGCGGTGACCGGCGCGCAGGGGCCGCGGGTGCTGGGGGCGATCCACCTGGCGTGAGGACGGCAGTCGAGCATGGCTCGACTCTACAAAGCCCGTGACGGCAGTCGAGCATGGCTCGACCCTACAAGCAGTCGAGCATGGCTCGACTCTACAAAGGCGCTAGTCGAAGCCCTGGCCGGCGGGCATGGCCTGCAGCGCGGCGATGGCCGCCGACAACGCATCCACTTCGGGATCGCCGAAGCCGGAGCGTACTTCCAGTTCACTGCTCAACAGCCCCTGCTCCAGCACCGCCTGGCAGGTCTGTTCGTGGGTCCAGCCACGCGCGACCGCCACCCGCCGGATACGTTCCAGCAGCAGCGGATCGACGTCGCGCAGCACTATGTCGGCCATGCTCACTCCCCGTTCGCAAGGCACCGCCCCCCCGGCGCACGAGGCGATCATCCCGCAGCTGGGGCGTGCAGGCAATCAGGGCGTGGCCGGCGGCCCGCGGTCCAGGATGCGCGGCCACAACCAGGCCAGCAGCAGCAGGGTCGGCACCACGGTGACCGCGCTGAGCATGAAGAAGGTGCTGTAGGAGCTGGCTTCAACGATGTAGCCGGAAACGCCACCAACGAACTTGCCCGGCAGGTTGGCCAGCGACACCAGCAGCGCGTACTGGGTGGCGGTGAAGTTGCGGTCGGTGAGCGAGGACATGAAGGCCACCAGCACCGTGCCGGCGAAGCCCTGGAACAGGTTGTCGGCGCTGAGCGCGGCATAGAACGCCCACAGCTGGCCGGGGTTGTGCGCCATCAGCAGGAAGGCCAGGTTGGACAGGGCCACGCCCAGTGCGGCCACCAGCAGCATGCGGCGGAAGCCGAACGCGGCCACCGCGATACCGCCAAGGAAGGCGCCGCCGATGCCCATCCAGACCCCGAACAGCTTGGACACCGTGGCGATGTCGGCCTTGTCGAAGCCCGAATCCAGGTAGAACGGGCCGGCCATGACCCCGATCACCTGGTCGGGGAACTTGAACAGACCGACGAACGCCAGCAAGCCCAGCGCCAGGGCGATGCCGTTGCGGCTGAAGAAGCTGGTGATCGGCTGCACGAAGGCTTCGGCCACATCGATCCGGCGCTGCACGGCGTTGGCCGGGCGGTCCGGCTCGCGGCAGAACAGGGTGGCCAGGATCGGCAGCAGCATCAGCGCGGCCATGGCCAGGTAGGCCACGATCCAGCCTTCGAACTGGGCCAGGTACAGCGCGCCGGCACCGGCCAGGATCAGACCGATGCGGTAGCCCAGCGTGTAGGTGGCGGCCAGCGCGGCCTGCGCGGTCTGCGGGGCGATCTCGATGCGGTAGGCATCAACCACCGAATCCTGGGTGGCGCCGGCGAAGGACGCGGCCAACACCCAGCCCACCAGCGGCCACACCCCCTGTTCGGGGCGCACGAAGGCCAGCGCTACCAGGCCAACCAGCACGGCCACCTGGGACACCAGCAGCCAGGAGCGCCGGCGGCCAAGCCTGCCCAGCAGCGGGAACGCGTAACGGTCCAGCAGCGGCGCCCAGACGAACTTCAGCAGATAGAAGAAGCTGGCCAGGCTGATCAGGCCAATGCTGCCCAGGTCCAGGCCGACATCACGCAGCCGGGTGGACAGGGTCTGCGAGGCGATCAGCAGGAACGGCAGGCCGCTGCCGAAGCCCAGCAGGGCCATGGTCAGCGCCGACGGCGTGCCGAAGGCGCGCTTGATGCCGGCCCAACCCTTGTAGCTGGGCGCCGCAGCGGCCTCACTCACAGGTCGTAGTCCACGGTGAACGGGGCGTGGTCGGAGAAGCGCTCGTCGCGGTAGATCGAGCAGCTGCGCAGGCGGTCACGCAGACCAGGGGTAATGAACTGGTAGTCGATGCGCCAACCGACGTTGTTGGCGCGGGCGGCGCCGCGGTTGCTCCACCAGGTGTAGTCCTCGCCGGTGGGGTTGAGCAGGCGGTAGGCATCGGCCCAGCCGCGGCCGGAAGCGACATCGGTGGCCTGGCCGTGGTCGGCACACAGGCCATTGAGCCAGTCGCGTTCCTCGGGCAGGCAGCCGGAATTCTTCTGGTTGGATTTCCAGTTCTTGATGTCCAGCGCCGAACGGACGATGTTCCAGTCGCCGCACAGAACGTAATCGCGGCCGCTGCGGGCCCACTCTTCCAGGATCGGCCGCAGCCACTCCATCACTTCGAACTTGAAGCCCTGGCGCAGGTCGCCCGAGCTGCCCGAAGGGATATAGAAGGAGACCACGCTGAGATTGCCGAAGCGCGCCTCGATGTAGCGGCCCTCATCGTCGAACGGGGCCCAGCCCAGCGAGGTGATGACCTGGTCGGGTTCGCGCTTGCTGTAGATGGCCACGCCGCTGTAGCCCTTCTTGGTGATGGCGTCGCGGTAGAAGCAGTGGTGGCCGTCGGGACGGAACATCGGATCGGTCAGCTGGTCCTCCTGCGCCTTGGTTTCCTGGATGCACAGAACATCGGCGTCCTGGGCACGGAACCAGTCGAGGAAGCCCTTGGTGGCGGCCGAGCGGATGCCATTGGCGTTGAAGCTGATGATGCGCATGCAGAAGAACCTACGGCGGGAAACCGGGCAAGCATACCGGTTGGCCGCGGGGCTGCGCAGTGCGCCGAGGGCGCCCGGGCAGGCCTTCACACCGGCCCGGACGAGCGCGAAAGGCCCAGCTGGATTAGGATTTATGCTCCAAATGATGATGAACAGAGTTTTGATGAGCGACCATCGCCACCGTTTCCTGCAGTTGGCCCTGACCGCCGATGCCCTGCGCTTCGGCCAATTCACCCTGAAGTCCGGCCGCCTGAGCCCCTATTTCTTCAACGCCGGCCGGTTCGACTCCGGTTCGCTGCTGGCCCAGCTGGGCGCGTGCTACGCCGATGCCATCGACGCCAGCGGGATCAAGTACGACGTGGTCTTCGGCCCTGCCTACAAGGGTATTCCGCTGGCCACTGCCATGGCCTGCGAACTGGCCCAGCGCGGCCGCGACCTGCCGCTGTCGTTCAACCGCAAGGAAGTGAAGGACCACGGTGAGGGCGGCCAGCTGATCGGTGCCGACCTGACCGGCAAGCGCGTGCTGATCGTGGACGATGTGATCACCGCCGGCACCGCGATCCGCGAGGCGATGGGCATCATCCGCGCCGCCGGTGGCATCCCGGCCGGCATCGTGGTGGCCCTGGACCGCCAGGAGATCGCCTCCGAAGCCGACCACCGTTCGGCGGCGCAGGCCGTGGCCGAAGAAGCCGGCATTCCGGTGATCGCGGTGGCCACCCTGGCCGATCTGCTTGATTTCGCCTCCGGAAACCCGGAACTTGTGGGCTACCGGCAGCCGCTGGAAGCCTATCGGGCCCAGTACGGCGTCCGCTCCGCACGCTGACCCAGGGGAAGGTCGCATGTTCCGAGTTCCTGCCATTGTTGCCGCCAGCCTGCTGCTGGTGGTTCCGGCCACCGCCCTGGCGCAAGCCAGCGGCAAGGCGGAAAAGAAGCTGTATTGCTGGAACCAGGGCAAGGAACGGATCTGCAGCGATGCGCTGCCGGCCGATGCGGTGAACAACGCCCGCGAGGAGTTCAACGTGAACAGCGGCCTGCGCAATGCCCAGGTCGAGCGTGCGCTGAACGATGAGGAACGTGCCGCCGCTTCCACGGCGGCGGCACAGACCCAGCTGGACAAGATGGCCGAGCTGACCCGCCAGCGCACCGAACAGGCGATGCTGGTGACCTATTCCGATGAAGACACCCTGCGAAGGGTGTTCAGCGAACGCCAGGAAGTGCTGGACAACAACCTGAAGACCGCCCGCTACAACGTGGCCAGCCTGCGCGATTCGCTGGTGGCCCTGCTGGGCGCGGCCGGCGATCGCGAGCTGGCGGGCGCGGCAGTGGCCGACAAGCAGGCCGACCTGATCCGCCAGCGGCATGCACAGCTGCGTTCGCAGCAGCGGCTGCAGGCCAGTTTCGAGCAGCAGCAAGTGGCGCTGAAGGCCGAGATCGAGACCACCCTGCAGCGCTACCGTGAACTGAAAGGGCTGGCGCCCGCAGGCTGAGGCGCGTTGCGGCAAACGCTGCCGCGCACGCACGAGTGACCATGACCGCCGCTCAATCCCCTGATGCGCGTACCCGCCAGGCCGATGCGCTGGTGCAGGGCCTGCAGCGCGAAGCCGGCGGCAAGCTGACCGTTTTCCTGGGCGCTGCGCCCGGCGTGGGCAAGACCTACGCCATGCTGGCCCGCGCGCAGGAGCAGCAGCGCCGTGGCGTGGACCTGCTGGTGGGGCTGGTGGAAACCCACGGCCGCGCCGAAACCCAGGCCCTGCTGGACGGCCTGCCGCAGCTGCCGCTGAAGGACGCGGCCTACCGCGGCCACGCGTTGCACGAGATGGACCTGGATGCGCTGCTGGCGCGGCGGCCTGCACTGGCACTGGTGGATGAACTGGCGCATCGCAACGTGCCCGGCAGCCGCCACGAACGGCGCTGGCAGGACGTGATGGAGCTGCTGGAGGCCGGCATCGATGTCTGGACCACGGTGAACATCCAGCATCTGGAAAGCCTGAATGACGTGGTGATGCGCATCACCGGTGTGCGGGTGAGCGAGACCGTGCCCGACAGCGTGCTGGATCGGCTGCACGACATCGTGCTGGTCGACCTGCCACCACGCGAACTGATTGCGCGCCTGCAGCAGGGCAAGGTGTACGTGCCCGAGCAGGCCACTCAGGCACTGCAGGCGTTCTTTTCCCCGGCCAACCTGACCGCGCTGCGCGAACTGGCGATGCAGGAAGCGGCCGACCGCGTGGACAGCAGCCTGCGCGAAACGCGTGCCGCCCGCGGCGAAGCGAACCTGCCGTTGCGCCGCGGCGTGCTGGTGGCCATTGATGGTGGCGGCCAGAGCGAGTATCTGGTGCGGGTAGCGCGGCGCATCGCCGAACGCCGCGATGCACCGTGGACCGTGGTGACCGTGCAGGGCCGGCGCCAGGACGAGGCCACGCGCCGCGAGATCGACGCCGCGTTCGCACTGGCACGGCGGCTGGGGGGCGAGGCAGAGCTGCTGCACGGCTCCAGCATTGCCGATGCCCTGCTGGACCATGCCGCGCACAACGGCATTTCGACCCTGGTCCTGGGCCGAACCCGCGAACGGCCGCTGGCGCGCATGTTCAACCGCACCCTGACCCAGCAGCTGATCCAGCGTGGGGCACACTACGAGATCACCATCATCAGCACGCCGCAGGCCCGCGCCCGTTCGCGCCGCGAGGGCCTGCTGCCGCCGATGCGCGGCATCAGCTACGAGCCCGTGCAGGCGCTGATCGCCACCGCGCTGGCATGCGCGGTGGCGTGGCTGGGCGAACGCTGGGTGGGCATGGCCGACCTGTCGATGGTGTTCATCGTGGCGGTGGTTCTGGTGGCCGCACGCACGCGCGCCAGCGTGGCGGCGATGGCCGCGATCCTGTGCTTCCTGGCCTACAACTTCCTGTTCATCGCCCCGCGATTCACCTTCGCCATCAGCGCGCGGCAGGGGGTGATCACCGTCTTCCTGTTCCTGGCCGCCGCCCTGGTGGCCGGACGTCTGGCATCACGGCTGCGCATGCAGGTGATCGCGCTGCGTGCAGCCAACCGCCATGCACGTGCGCGCCAACAACTGGGGCGGCAGCTGGCCAGCGCCGCCGGGCCGGGCGAAGTCGCGCAGGCCGGCCGGCAGGCGCTGCAGCAGGCGATGGATGCACCCGCGTGGCTGCGCATTGGCACCGAGACCGCCACCGGCGGCCGTCCGCTGCCCGGCGATACCGATCTGGCGGCGGCCGACTGGGCGCTGCGCCACGGCCAGCCCAGTGGCCGCTTCACCGATACCCTGCCCGGCGCGCACTGGTGGTTCCTGCCGCTGCTGGATGGCGACACCCAGCCCCTGGGCGTGGCCGGCCTGTACCTGGCCGATACCCGGCTGCTGCCGGAGCAGCGCCAGCTGGCCGAAGCCATGGTCGATGACATCGCCCAGGCCGTGCTGCGCACGCGCCTGGTGGCCGAGCTGGAACAGGCGCACGTGAGCAACGAGACCGAACGCCTGCGCTCTGCCCTGCTCTCTTCGGTATCGCACGACCTGCGCTCACCGCTGGCGGCGATGATCGGCTCGGCCGACAGCCTGGCCAGCTACGGCGATGCGATGGACGGCGCCGACCGGCGCGCACTGCTGGACACCATCCAGGTGGAAGGCGAACGGCTGGACCGCTACATCCAGAACCTGCTGGACATGACCCGGCTGGGCCACGAGGGGCTGCAGATCCACCGCGACTGGATCGGCGTGGACGAGCTGATCGGGTCCGCGGCACGGCGCCTGCAGCGCTATCAGCCGCAGGTGCAGCTGGAACTGGACATACCGGCCACGCTGGAGCCGATCTGGGTGCACCCGGCGCTGGTCGAGCAGGCCGTGTTCAACGTGATGGAGAACGCAGCGAAGTTCTCCCCGCCCGGCGCCGCCGTGCAGGTGCAGGCGCGCGTGGCAGACGGCCAGCTGCGGATCGACGTGATCGATGCCGGCCCCGGCATTCCCGACGACGAGCGCGCACGCATCTTCGACATGTTCTACAGCGTGGAACGCGGCGACCGCGGCCGCCATGGCACCGGCCTGGGGCTGACCATCTGCCAGGGCATGATCGGCGCGCACGGCGGCAGTGTGCAGGCGCTGCCCGGGCGCGACGGTCGCGGTACCCTGATCCGCATCACCCTGCCCCTGCTGACGCCTGCCGACCACGATGAGCCCGATGCCCACTGACGCCAGCGTGCCGGCCGCGCGCGTGCTGGTGATCGATGACGAGACCCAGATCCGCCGTTTCCTGGACATCAGCCTGCGTGCGCAGGGCTACCAGGTGCGGCAGGCGGCCAGCGGCCAGGAGGGCCTGCAGCTGGCGGCCAGCGAAGACATGGACCTGGTGATCCTGGATATCGGCCTGCCTGACATGGAAGGGCACGACGTGCTGCAGCAGCTGCGGCAATGGAGCCAGGTGCCGGTGATCATGCTGACCGTGCGCGCCGGCGAGGCCGAGAAAGTGCGCGCACTGGACAGCGGTGCCAACGACTACGTGACCAAACCGTTCGGCACCCAGGAACTGATGGCGCGGGTCCGGGCGCTGCTGCGTACGCGCAGCGTGCCCAGCGATGGCACGCCGCCGGTGTTCGATGACGGCCACCTGCACGTGGACCTGGTGCGCCGCGAAGTGGCGCTGGACGGCGAGCCCGTGGCGCTGACCCGCAAGGAATACGCGCTGCTGTCGCTGCTGCTGCGCAATGCCGGGCGGGTGGTGACCCAGCCGCAGATCCTGCAGGAAATCTGGGGCCCGACGCACCAGCACGATACCCATTACCTGCGCATCCTGGTGGGCAAGCTGCGCCACAAGCTGGGCGATTCGGCGCTGGAGTCGCGTTACCTGTTTACCGAGCCGGGCGTGGGCCTGCGGTTCAAGGGGTGAAGCGTGCCGACCAAGGTCGGCACCTACCGCACCCCGTAGATCCACGCCATGCGTGGATGGGCCGCCGATGAAGCGTGCCGACCAAGGTCGGCACCTACCGCACCCCCGTAGATCCACGCCATGCGTGGATGGGCCGGTCCCCCAGAGCGATCAGAACCCCAGCGGGGTGTCGCCCAATACCGTCTGCAGCTGGCTGCGGAACAGCGCCTGGATGCGTTCCAGCGCGGCTTCGTCGTTGCCTTCAAAGCGCAGCACCAGCACCGGGGTGGTGTTGGAGGCCCGCACCAGGCCCCAGCCGTCGGGGAAGTCGACGCGCAGGCCATCGATGGTGGACAGGCGCCCGCCGCTGTACGGCGACTCCGGGGACTGCGCCGCATCCACCAGCATCGCCACCAGGGCGTGCGGCGTGCCCTCGGCCACGGGCACCTTCAGTTCCGGCGTGGCCACGGTCTCGGGCAGTTCGGCCAGCACCTCGTCCGGGGTTTCCTCGCGCTGGGCGAGGATTTCCAGCAGGCGGGCGGCCGCGTAGAGGCCATCGTCGAAGCCGAACCAGCGTTCCTTGAAGAAGAAGTGGCCGCTCATCTCGCCGGCCAGCTCGGCATCGGTCTCGCGCATCTTGGCCTTCATCAGCGAATGGCCGGTCTTCCACATCAACGGGCTGCCGCCATTGCGCAGCACGTGATCGGACAGCCTGCCGGTGCACTTCACATCGTAGATGACCATCGCGCCGGGGTTGCGCATCAGCACGTCGGCGGCGAACAGCATCAGCAGGCGATCGGCGTAGATGATGCGCCCTTCGCCGGTGACCACGCCCAGACGATCGCCGTCGCCGTCGAAGGCCACGCCCAGGTCGGCGCCGAAACGCTTGACCGTCTGCACCAGGTCATCCAGGTTGGCCGGCTCGCTCGGGTCGGGATGATGGTTGGGGAAGCTGCCATCGACATCGCAGTACAGCGGGATGACCTCGGCGCCGATGGCTTCCAGCAACTGCGGCGCGAACGCACCGGCCACGCCGTTGCCCGCGTCGGCCACCACTTTCAGCGGCCGGTCCAGCTGCACGTCATCGGCGATGCGCTGGATGTAGTCGGCGGCAACTTCGCGCTGCTGGTAGTCACCGGGGGTGGCGGCCTGCTGCAGGCGGCCTTCGCTGATGCGCTGGTAGAGATCGGTGATCGCATCCCCGGACAGGGTTTCACCGCCGATGACGATCTTGAAGCCGTTGTACTCGGGCGGATTGTGGCTACCGGTGACCGCCACGCAGGTGCCGGTGCGCAGGTGGAAGGCGGCGAAATAGACCACCGGCGTGGCGGCCAGGCCGATATCGATGACCGAACAGCCGGCGCGGCGCAGGCCCTCGGCCAGTCCGGCCGCCAGTTCCGGGCCGGACAGTCGTCCGTCGCGGCCGATCACCACTTCGCGCAGGCCCTGTTCCAACGCCACGGTACCAATGGCCTGGCCGATCAGGGCTGCGGTCTTCGGGTTCAGCTCGCTGCCGACCACGCCGCGGATGTCGTAGGCGCGGAAGATGCCCGCGGCCAGCGCCACCGGCGGCACCGGCGGCGGTGCCGCGGCGCCGCCTGCATCCTCGCTGGCCTGCAACGGCGGCGGGGTGGCCATCTGCAGGCTCTCGCGCAGGGTCGGGCCCTGTTCGCCCTCGCTGACGGCGCCGCGGCGCAGCGGCAGGGATTTCGGCAGGCGGTTGCGACCGACCACCAGCAGCACGGCAATGAACAGCAGCAGCAGCGCGACGATCGCGCTTGCCAGTGCCCCCAGGCCCAGCGGGCCGGCGTCGATGTTGGGCACCGCCGCCACCAGCCGCAGTGGCGTGCCGGCCACCGGACGCGCCAGCGCTTCGGCACTCTCGCGAAGGGCGGCGTCGCCCTGGGCCACGATGTCATGGCCGCCCTGGCGCAGGGCCAGGAAGCCGTCAGAGGGGGTGCGCACCTGGTCCAGCGGCGCAGTCAGCCGCAGCAGCGGCTGGCGCACATAGGCCACGGCGGGACCGGCGCTGCCCAGTTCAACGGCGGCGGCCAGGCCCAGACGATTGCCGCCCGCATCGCGTACCACGCGCAGGGCCGGTTTGCCGTCGGCCAGCGCAGATTCCAGCAGGGCCAGCCGCGAATAGCCGAATGCCGGCATGTCCGCGTAGGCGCTGGTGAGGTCGGCGCCGAGCACATCCACCTGCTCCACGCCGGTCCAGCTTTCGCGCAGCGCCAGCGCGGCGCCCGCGGCATCACCGGCCTGCAGCGCCTGCTGTACGCGGTCGCTCTGCAGGTGCTTCTGCAACTGCTGCAGCTGGCCGGCAGCGGCCTGTTGCAGCCCCTGCACGGCCTGGTCGCGGGCCGCTTCCAGTGCATCGCCATTGGCCGCCTGCCGCCATTGCTGCACGGCACTCCAGCCGAACCAGCCGGCCAGCAGTACCAGCAGCACACCCAGCAGCGGTGCCCCCCGACTCAATGACTTCGCCTGCTTCGCTTCCCCGTTGCCGCTCATTGATCTCCCCCGTCAACGCACCCCGGTATGGCCGAATCCACCCGTTCCCCGCACGCTGTCGGTGAAAGTATCCACCACCTGCAGGCTGACGCGGGCAATCGGAACGACGACCAGCTGGGCGATGCGGTCGCCCGGTTCGATAGTGAAGGCTTCGCGGCCGCGGTTCCAGACGCTGATCAGCAGCGGGCCCTGGTAATCGGCATCGATCAGGCCGGTGCCATTGCCCAGCACGATGCCGTGGCGGTGGCCCAGGCCCGAACGGGGCAGGATCACCGCGCACAGGCTGGGATCGGCGATATGGATGGCCAGGCCGCTGGGGACCAGCGCGGTGTCGCCGGGCTGCAGGGTCAGCGCGGTTTCCAGCGCCGCGCGCAGGTCCATGCCCGCGCTGGCTTCAGTGGCATAGGCCGGCAACGGCCAGCTGTCACCGAAACGCGGGTCAAGCAGCTTCACCTGCAGCGGCTGCGGGGAAAACGTCTGGGTCATGCAGTAAGCCTCCGCGCGATCAGCGCCAGCAGTTGTTCGGCCAGTTCGCGCTTGCTGGTGGCCGGGAATACCTGTTCGCCGTCCTGCCAGAAGGCAGTGGCTGCATTGTTGTCACTTTCAAAGCCGCCGCCGCTGATGCCCACCTGGTTGGCGATCACCAGGTCCAGGCGCTTGTCGACCAGCTTGCCGCGCGCGTACTTCTCCACATCGTGGGTCTCAGCGGCGAAACCGACCACCAGCTTCAGGGCCTGGGTCTGCGCGGCCACTTCGGCCAGGATGTCCGGGGTGCGCACCAGCTCGATCACCAGCGACTGGCTGTCGGCGGTCTTCTTCAGCTTCTGCGCAGCCACCTGGCGCGGGGTGTAATCGGAAACGGCGGCCGCACCGATGTAGATGTCAGCGGGCAAGGCGTCCAGCACGGCCTGGCGCATCTGCGCCGCCGAGCGCACGTCCACGCGCTGCACGCCCGCCGGTGTGGGCAACTGCACCGGGCCACTGACCAGCACCACCTGGGCGCCCATCGTGGCCGCCGCCGCAGCCAGGGCGAAGCCCATCTTGCCGCTGCTGCGGTTGCCGACATAGCGCACCGGGTCGATGTCCTCGTAGGTCGGGCCCGCGCTGATCAGCAGGCGCAGGCCCTGCAGCGCGCGCGTTTCCGGCGCGGCATCGACCACCGGGGCACCGCCCACGGCGGCCAGCGCGGCCACGATATCGCCCGGTTCGGCCAGACGCCCGGGGCCGGACTCGCCTTCGGCCAGCGGGCCGTCGACCGGGCCGATCACCTGCGCGCCGCGCTGGCGCAGCAGCGCGATGTTGGCCTGGGTGGCCGGGTGCAGCCACATGCGATGGTTCATGGCCGGGCACACGGTGAGCGGTGCGGTGCTGGCCAGGCACAGCGTGCTGACCAGGTCGTCGGCGTGGCCGTGGGCCAGGCGGGCCAGCAGATCAGCGGTGCCGGGGGCGACCACGATGCGGTCGGCCCAGCGCGCCAGTTCGATGTGGCCCATGGCCTGCTCTGCCGCGCTGTCCCACAGCGTGGTGCGCGTGGGCTGCCCGGACAGTGCCTGGAAGCTGAGCGGGGTGACGAACTGCTGTGCACCGGCGGTCATGGCCACCTGCACCAGGGCGCCGGCGTCGCGCAGGCGCCGCACCAGTTCCAGGGCCTTGTACGCGGCGATGCCACCACCCACACACAAAAGCAGTTTCTGGCCCGCCAGCGCGCGGGCCGGCGCGGGGGAGGCGTTGGGAGAATCAGCCACCTGGAAATCCTGTGCAAACGAGGGCGCTAGCTTACCCGAAGGGCGGTGGCGTCCCGGTGCATGGCGCACATAGCGGCCCGCTATCAGCACATAGGGTTATGACCACATGAACATCCGGATCGGCCATTGTTCGATTCGGAACTTTCCTATACCTGCACGCCTGTGGTGTTTGCAGAATCACAGGTGGCCACGCCGCGTGCGCCGTTTGTTTTCCCAGGAGCCCGCCGTGCACCCGCGCATCATCATTGCCGACGACCACCCGGTCGTCCTGCACGGCATCCGCATCGTGCTGGAAGGCCACAGCCTGGACGTGGCCGGCGCCGCATGCGATGGCGCGGGCCTGCTGCAGCTGGTCGACCAGCACCGCTGCCACGCCGTGCTGACCGACCTGGCGATGCCCGGCCCCGGGCCCGACGGCCCGGAACTGGTGGCCGCCCTGCGCGAGCGGCACCCCAGGCTGCCCGTGGTGGTGCTGACCGGCGCGCGCCATCCCGGGCTGCTGGATGGCTTGCTGCGTGACGGCGTGCAGGGTCTGGTCGACAAGACCGCCGATTTCGCCGAGCTACCGCAGGCGCTGCACGCCGCAATGGCCGGCCAAGTTTTCGTTTCACAGCAGCTGCGGCGGCACCTGCAGTCGCGCGACCTGCTGTTCCAGCGCGAGCCGTCGCCGCTGTCGGCGCGGGAAGAGGAGGTCCTGCAGCTGCTGGCGGACGGACTGAGTGTGAACGCCATCGCCGACCACAGTGGCCGCAGCGCCAAGACCATCAGCCGGCAGAAGGCCGAGGCGAAGCGGAAACTGGGCCTGCACAGCAACCAGGAGCTGTACGACTACCTGCAGCGCAGGCGCGATTGAGGGCTGGCCCCACGCCAGGGCGCGGGAAGCGCCGATGGGGGCCAAGCGCGTGCCTGCCCACAATGAGCCATGACCATCCACGACTGGCCTGAAAGCGAACGCCCCCGCGAGAAACTGCTGGCCCGCGGCCCGGCGGCACTGTCCGACGCCGAACTGCTGGCCCTGTTCCTGGGCTCGGGCTTCGGCGGCCGCGATGCCGTGCAGACCGCCCGCGACCTGCTGCAGGCCCATGGCCCCCTGCGCGTACTGCTGGACCGCCCGGCCAGCGAGCTGACCCGCCTGCCCGGGCTGGGGCCGGCGCGCAGCTGCGCCCTGGCCGCCGGACTGGAGCTGGCCCAGCGCTATCTGGCCGCCGAACTGCAACAGGGCGACTGCGTGGGCGAGAACCCTTCGGCGGTGGGCCGCTACCTGCAGCACCGGCTGCGCGGGCAGGCCCGGGAAATCTTCATGGCCCTGTTCCTGGACAACCGCCATCGCCTGCTGGCCTGCGAGGAACTGTTCCAGGGCACGATCAATGCGGCGCCGGTCTACCCCCGCGAAGTGGTGCGCCGGGCCCTGCTGCACAACGCCGCAGCGGTCATCCTCAGCCACAACC
This sequence comes from Stenotrophomonas sp. Steno-C17, assembly GCF_056393165.1. NCBI lineage: Bacteria > Pseudomonadati > Pseudomonadota > Gammaproteobacteria > Lysobacterales > Lysobacteraceae > Stenotrophomonas > Stenotrophomonas sp. Steno-C17. Next base: position 163,236 of record NZ_JBWJPD010000010.1, on the reverse strand, counting down.
ACCCCTCGGGCGACCCTGAACCCTCGGCGGCCGACACCCGCATCACCCGCGAGCTGCAGCAGGCCCTGGCGATGGTGGACGTCAGGTTGCTTGACCACTTCGTGGTGGGCGAAGGGCGCCCGGTTTCATTTGCTGAACGAGGCCTTCTGCCAAAGCTGAGCGCCCGCCTGCAAGGCTGAACACGGCGGCGCGTCGGTCTTCACAAGTCGCGTCCGGCCAACGACCAGGCCGGCATCTGCGCTAAAATGGGCGATTCCGCCGCTCATTCTCACAGCAGGCCTCGTGAAAAATCTCCTCCGCGCCCTGATCAACCAAGGCATCGAAGCCTTGCGCGCCAATGGCACCCTGCCCGCCGACACCCTGACGCCGGACTTCGTGGTCGAGCGCCCGAAGACCCGCGAACACGGCGACTTCGCCACCAACGCCGCCATGCTGCTGGCCAAAGCCGCACGCAGCAATCCGCGTGCGGTGGCGCAGGCGCTGGTCGAGGCATTGCCGCGCAGCGAGGATGTCAGCAAGGTCGAGATCGCCGGCCCTGGCTTCATCAATTTCCACCTGGCCCCGGCCGCCTACCAGCGCGAAGCCGCGCTGGTGCTGAAGGAAGCCCAGGACTACGGCCGCAATCTGTCCGGCAATGGCCGTACCGTGGGCGTGGAGTATGTGTCGGCCAACCCGACCGGCCCGCTGCATGTCGGCCACGGCCGCGCGGCGGCCATCGGTGACTGCATCGCCCGTGTGCTTGATGCCAATGGCTGGAACGCCAAGCGCGAGTTCTACTACAACGACGCCGGCGTGCAGATCGAGAATCTGGCGCTGTCCACCCAGGCCCGCGTGAAGGGCATCGCCCCCGACCAGGACGGCTGGCCGGAAGGCGGCTACCGCGGTGAATACATCGCCGATGTCGGCCGCGCCTACATGGCCGGCGCCAGCGTCGACCTGGAAGGCACCACGGTGGTGGGCGCCAAGGACCCGGACGACCTGCAGGCCATCCGTCGCTTCGCCGTGGCCTACCTGCGCAACGAGCAGAACCTGGACCTGGCCGCGTTCGGCGTCGATTTCGACATCTACTTCCTGGAAAGCTCGCTGTACGCCGACGGCAAGGTGGCCGAAGCGGTGGCCAAGCTGCAGGCCTCGGGCCACACCTACGAGGAAGGCGGCGCACTGTGGCTGCGCAGCACCGACTTCGGTGACGACAAGGACCGCGTGATGCGCAAGTCCGACGGCACCTTCACCTACTTCGTGCCGGACGTGGCCTACCACCTGTCCAAGTGGCAGCGCGGCTACGAACGCGCGATCACCGAACTGGGTGCCGACCACCACGGTTCGCTGGCACGCGTGCGCGCCGGCCTGCAGGCCATGGAAGTAGGCATTCCGCAGGGCTGGCCCGAATACGTGCTGCACCAGATGGTGACGGTCATGCGCGGGGGCGAGGAAGTGAAGCTGTCCAAGCGTGCCGGCAGCTACTTCACCCTGCGCGACCTGATCGACGAAGCCGGCCGTGATGCCACCCGTTGGTTCCTGATCGCGCGCAAGCCCGATTCGCAGCTGACCTTCGACATCGACCTGGCCCGCCAGCAGAGCAACGACAACCCGGTGTTCTACGTGCAGTACGCGCATGCCCGCGTCTGCAGCCTGCTGCGCCAGGCGCAGGAGAAGGGCATCACCCACTCGCCCAGCGCCGGCGTGGCCGGTCTGACCCGCCTGGACGATGAAGCCTCGCTGTGGCTGATGGTGGAAATGTCGCGCTACCCGGAAGTGGTGGAATCGGCCGGCACACTGATGGAACCGCATCTGGTGGCGCAATATCTGCGCGAACTGGCACACGCGTTCCACACGTGGTATCAGAGCAAGAAGATCCTTGAACTGGACCAGTCCGAGCTGGACGCACGCCTGGCCCTGGCCAACGCGGCACGGCAGGTGCTGGCCAACGGCCTCGACCTCCTGGGCGTCAGCGCCCCGGAAAAAATGTAATTCCCCGGAGAAGCAGTAGACATGGCAGCACGACGCGGCAAGACACAGGCCCGACGCAACAGCAGCAGCCAGGGCACGCCCGGATGGGTGTGGCTGGTGGCCGGTGTGGCGATTGCCGCCGTCGTGTTCCTGGCGGCGCCGAACCTGTTCAAGGGTGAGGGCGACGGCTTCCTGCGCGCCGGTCCGCAGCCGAACCCGAACGCGCAGCCGGCGCCGGTGGCCGATGCCGATGCCGATGTGGGCAGCCAGCCGGCCACGCCGGCGGCGGCTGCCAAGCCGACGGAACCGGAAAAGCCGACGGCCACCCAGTACGACTTCTATACCCTGCTGCCGGGCAAGGAAGTGGAGATGTCCGACGCTGAGCTGGCCGCCAGTGCGCGTGCGGAAGAGCAGCGCCGGGCGAAGGCCGAGGCGCAGCGCGCGCAGGCAGCGCTGGAAGGCAAGCCGGTGCCGGCGGCCCCTGCGGCGGCCCCTGCGGCCGCACCGGTGGCAACGGCCAGCGTGGCCAGCACCGCCGCGGTGACCGCCACCGAACGTCCGTTGCCGGCCCCGTTGAGCGAGCGTCCCGTAGCGGCACCGGCCACCCCGCCGGCGGCAGCGCCGGCACGTACCGAAACGGTGGCCTCGCAGCCGGCTGCCGCACCGGCCGCCGCTGACAACACGCGTTACATCCTGCAGGCGGGCGCCTTCGGTGCTTCCGGCGATGCCGAAGCGACCAAGGCCAAGCTGGCGATGATGGGCCTGGCGGCCCGCGTTGAATCGGCGCAGATCAACGGCAAGACCGTGTACCGCGTGCGCATGGGGCCGTATGGCAGTGCCGGTGAGCTGGCCGAGGCCAAGCAGAAGCTGGATGGCACCGGCTTGCAGGCGATGGCGATCAAGGCGCAGTAAATGAAGAAAGCCGGGCAATGCCCGGCTTTTCTGCTTTTGTAGAGTCGAGCTTGCTCGACTGCTGTTGAAATCAGTCGAGCAAGCTCGACTCTACCAAGGCAATTGGGCAGTCGAGCATGGCTCGACTCTACAGATTACCCGCGGGCGACCTGGAAGCCGGCGAACGACTGGCTGACCGGCATCAGTTCCAGGCGATTGATGTTCAGGTGCGGCGGCAGGGTGGCCACCCAGAAGATCTGTTCGGCAATGTCTTCAGCGGTCATCGGGTTGGCGCCGGTGTACAGCTTGTCCGACGCGGCCTGGTCGCCATGGGTGCGCACCACGGTGAATTCGGTTTCGGCCATGCCCGGCTCGATGGTGGTCACGCGCACGCCGGTGCCGTGCAGATCCGAACGCAGCCCCAGCGAGAACTGGCTGACAAAGGCCTTGGTACCGCCATAGGCGTTGCCGCCGGGGTACGGATAGACGCCGGCCACCGACGAGATGTTGATGATCGCGCCCTTGCGCTCCACCAGCAGCGGCAGCAGGCGGTGGGTGAGCGTGACCAGCGCGGTGATGTTGGTGTCGATCATGGTGGTCCAGTCCTGCAGGCTGGCGCTCTGCGCCGGCGCGGTGCCCTGGGCCAGACCGGCGTTGTTCACCAGCAGGTCGATATCGCCGAAGGCCGGCGGCAGGGCCAGCAGCGCGGCTTCCATGGCCACCGGATCGCGCACGTCGAACACCGCCGCGTGCACCACGTCCTGGCCGTAACGGTCGACCAGCGGCTGCAGGCGTTCGCCGCGGCGGCCGGTGGCGATCACCTTCCACCCGGCCTGGGCGAAGCGATGGACGGCGGCGGCGCCGAAGCCGGATGTGGCGCCGGTAATCAGGACGGTGCGGGTCATGCAGACAACTCCGTGGGGAACCAGACCCCCATTCTGGCACCCTCGGCCGGTGCCTGCGTTGCCCGATCAGGCCGGGTTGGTCAGGCTTGGGGCCTTGCTGGGGTCAGAGCCCTTTGCCCTGGGCAAAGGGATCCGACCCCGGGGTTGTTCAGCGCAGGCGGAACACGCGTGCCTTGGGCAGGTCTTCATCCACCTGCAGGAACCAGCGCCCGGCAATGCCGGGTATCACTTCGATCTGCGGCGCCTGCAGCGGCGCGCGCAACGTCATCTGGCCCTTCATGACCTGCCACTGCTGGCCGTTGTCCAGGGTGAACACGGTGCCGGGGGCCCAGCCGGCCACCTCGCCCACCAGCCGCGCACTGACCGGGCCTTCTTCCAGCCCCAGGTGCATGGCCGCCGGCGCGGGCACGCCCGCTGGCACTGGCGCAGCGGCGGTGCCGGCAACCGGCTCACCGGCTTGGGCCTGGCGCAGCGCGCGGTTCAGCGCCTGCAGCTGTGCCGGGCTGAGCCCGACTTCGGCCAACTGGGCCGCACTGAGCCGCTGTTCCAGCGGGACGTACGGGGCCTGGGCGGCGGCGCTGAAGCTGCTGGCCAGCAGCAGGACGGAAAGGGCAAACCGGCGCATCGCGAGGACCTGTGCAGGAGAGCGCCCACGATGCTGCAATCCGGTGACAGTCCGGTGACAGGCGCCACCCCGGTACAATGGGCCATGATCAACAACGATGTACTGCGCAGCGTGCGCTATTCGCTGGACCTGGGTGACCACCACGTGGTGGCCCTGTGCCAGCTGGCCGACCCGGCCTTCGTGGTCGATGCCGAACAGGTGAAGGCCTGGCTGCGGCGCGATGACGAAGCTGGTTTCGCGCCGATGGATGATGGCGCGCTGGCGCATTTCCTGGATGGCCTGATCGTGCACCTGCGCGGCCGCGACGAGAGCCAGCCGCTGCGCCCGGTGGAAACCCGCATCGACAACAACCTGGTGCTGAAGAAGCTGCGCGTGGCCTTCCAGCTGCGCGACGTGGATCTGATGGAGATCTTCGCCAGCGCCGGCTTCCGCGTGTCCAAGTCGGAAGTGGGCGCGCTGTTCCGCCAGCCCGGCCACAACAATTACCGGCGCTGCCTGGACCAGATGCTGCGCAACTTCCTCAAGGGCCTGAGCCTGCGCCTGCGCGGCTGAGCACGGCCTGCACGAAGGCACGCGCGGCCGGGGTCGGCAGGCGCTGCCAGACCAGATGCACGCGGCGCGAGGGGGTGGGCTGCAGCGGCACCTGCACCACCTGCTGGAAACCGGCGGCGATCGACACCGGCACGATGCCGATGGCCAGGCCCTGGCGGACGAAACGTTCCACCAGTTCCATCAGGTTGACCTCGAAACGCACGGCATGCGGCAGCCCCGCCGCGGCGAAGGCATCGTCGGTCTGCCGTCGCGCACCGGTGCCGCGGGGGAAATCCACCAGGGCTTCGTCCTGCAGGTCGGCCAACGCCAAGCGTCGCCGGCGCGCAAGCCGATGGCCGGGCGCCAGCACCGCCACCAGGTCCTCTTCCAGCAGCACCTGCTGGCAGACACCATCCAGTTGCGCCGACGGCGCCAGGCCGACCAGCGCCACATCCAGCACGCGTGCCTGCACCTGCTCGATCAGGGTCTCGCTCTTGTCTACCCGCAGCTGGAACTCGACCTGCGGGTGCGACTGCTGGAACGCAGCCAGCAGCGCGACCACGTCGATATCGGTAAGCGAGGAAATCTGGCCGATGGCCAGCATACCGCGTACCTCGCCGCTGACCGCGGCCACGTCGGCCCGCAGCCGGCGCAGGCTGGCCAGCACCTGCCGTGCATGTACCAGCAGTGCTTCACCGGCCGCCGTGGTGCGCACCTGACGCGGCAGGCGCTCGAACAGTGGCGTGCCCAGTTCCTGCTCCAGATGCGCGATCTGGTGGCTCAGCGCCGACTGCACCACGTGGCAGCGTGCGGCGGCACGGGTGAAGTTGCCTTCTTCGGCCAGGGCCACGGCGAACTCAAGCTGCTTCAGATTCACCCATGTATCTCATTTTCAGATGACAGGGATGATGATGATTCATTTCCATCATGGGCGCAGCAGGCGGACACTGAGCACCCCCGCACTACGGAACAACGCGTGAGCCCTGCCCTTCCCCCCCTGCACCGCTGGCAGGTCCTGCTGATGTCGGTCGCCACCGGTGTCGCGGTGGCCAGCAACTACTATGCGCAGCCGTTGCTGCACACCATCGCCGATGCCTTCGGGGTGCCGTTCGGGCAGGTGGGCATGGTCGTGACCGCTGCGCAGCTGAGTTACGCCGCTGGCCTGATCCTGCTGGTGCCGCTGGGTGACCTGTTCGAGCGACGCCGCCTGATCGTGGTGATGAGCCTGCTGTCGGCCACCGGGCTGGTGATCAGCGCGTGCGCGCCGTCGCTGACCTGGCTGCTGGTGGGCACGGCCATCACCGGCCTGTTCTCGGTGGTGGCGCAGGTGCTGGTGCCGTTTGCCGCCACCCTGGCGGCGCCGGAGCACCGCGGCCGCGTGGTCGGCACGCTGATGAGCGGGCTGCTGCTGGGCATCCTGCTGGCGCGCACCGTGGCCGGCCTGCTGTCCAGCCTGGGCGACTGGCGCCTGGTCTACGCCATCGCCGCCGCCGTGCTGGTGCTGACCGCAGCAGCGCTGCAGCGTGGGCTGCCACGCTTCCACCACACCGCCGGCCTGGGATACTTCGCGCTGCTGCGTTCGATCGGCACGCTGTTCGTGCAGGAACCGGTGCTGCGCCAGCGCACCCTGCTGGGCGCCTGCAGCTTCGCCATGTTCGCCATCTTCTGGACGCCGCTGGCCTTCCTGCTGGCGCAGCCGCCGTATGCCTACAGCGACGCCACGATCGGGCTGTTCGGCCTGGTCGGCGCCGCCGGCACGCTGGCCGCAGGCTTGGCCGGGCGCATGGCCGATCGCGGCCAGGCCGGCCGGGCGACCGCCATCGCGCTGGTGATGCTGCTGCTGTCCTGGCTGCCGCTGGGGCTGTCGGCCCACTCGCTGCTGGCGCTGCTGGTGGGCGTGGTGGTGCTGGACCTGGCTGCCCAGCTGCTGCATGTCAGCAACCAGAACCTGATCTACGCCCTGCAGCCGGAGGCGCGCAACCGACTCAACGCCGGCTACATGACCGGCTACTTCATCGGCGGTTCGCTGGGCTCGCTGCTGTCGGCGCAGGTGTACCAGCACTTCGGCTGGACCGGCGTCTGCGTGGCGGGCGCCAGCGTGGCCGTGCTGGCCCTGCTGGTGTGGCTGCCCGGCGCGCTGCGCGCACGCCCGTAGCGCCCGGCCAGGCATCTGCGGCGGTCGCAGGGAACAGGCGCGCTATCATGGCCGCCTGTTTCCAGGAAGCAATCGCGTGGACGCCATTCTGACCCCGGTATCGATCGGCGAGCTGATCGACAAGATCACCATTCTCGAGATCAAGGCCGAGCGCATCACCGATGCCGCCAAGGTCGCCAACGTGCGCACCGAACTGGACGGCCTGCTGCCCCTGCTGCAGCAGCAGCTGCAGGCCCAGCCAGCGCTGCAGGCGCTGAAGGTGCAGCTGAAGGAGATCAACGAGCGCATGTGGGACATCCAGGACCAGCTGCGCGACAAGGAAGCCGCACAGGTCTTCGACGATGCATTCGTGCAGCTGGCGCGCGGCGTGTACGGCACCAACGGCGAACGCATCGTGGTGAAGAACGAGATCAACCGCGTGGCCGGTTCGGCGCTGGTGGAAGAGAAGCAGTACCAGGGGCAGTAAGCCGGCCTCAGCTGCATTCCAGCAGATGGCGGATACGGAACAGCTCGCCATCGCTGCGGATGCCCAGTTTCTGGTAGGCCGCTTTCTTCTGCGTGCTGATGGTGCTGGCCGAACGCTGGAAGCGCTGGGCCATTTCGCCGGTGCTGCAGCCCTGCAGCACCAGATGCAGCACCTCGCGTTCGCGGCGGCTGAGCGGTGCCAGGCTGGGTGCCAGCGCTGGCACCGGCTGTGACCGGCTGAGCTGCGCGCGCAGGTCGGGCGGCACGAACCGACCGCCGCGCGATACGACGTCCACCGCACGCAGCAGCACATCCGGCGCCGTGGCCTTGGACAGGAAGCCGCGTGCACCGGCCTGCATGGCCGTGGCGACCGTACTGGCATTGCAGTGCGCCGACAGCACCAGGATCGGCAGCTGCGGCCAGGTACGCGACAACTGGCGCAGCAGGGCCAGGCCGTCCCCCAGGTCACCCCGCGGCAAGGCATCGATCAGCAGCAGGTCGACGCCCTCGGGATCGCGCTGCAGATGCAGCAGCAGTTCGCCCTCGTCGGCAAAGCTGCCACACACCTGCACGCCGCTGTGCTGCCGCAGCAGCACCTCCACACCCAGCCGCAGCACCGGGTGCGGATCCAGCAGTGCCAGTCGGCACACTCGCTCAGGTAAAAGGGACGGAAGGACGGGCGGCATCAATGCGTGTCCGGCATTTTCGGAAATGCCACCGTAGGCTGCGGCTGTGCGGCGCGGAATCCAATTCGTTGCAATGCAACACGCGCCCCGCGCCACCGGTCATGCGCGGTTTCGATAGCTGAAAACAGAACAGGCCCGGTCACGACCGGGCCTGTTCGGGCATTGCCAGCGCGCGCGGCGCGTGGCGCTGCAATTACCAGCTGAAGCGCGGGCCGACGGTGTATTCCTTGTCGCCGTGGCGGTTCATCTTCAGCTCGCCATTCACGCCCCAGTTCTGGTTCAGCTTCACCTGGCCACCCAGGCGGCCGTACCACTGGCCGTCGATATCGACGCCGTGCTTCTTCGAATAATCTTCGTAGCCGACCAGGCCGTAGACTTCGGCGTGGGCACCGAAGGCGGTGCGGATACCGGCTTCAGCGCTGTAGCCGTTGAAATCCAGACCGTGCTTCTGGTCGAACTTCTGGTAGGCCACGCGGGCGACGAAGTCGCTGGACGGTGCGATTTCGACGTTGTAGCCGGCACCGACCTTCCACTGATCGACCTTGATGTTGGTGTGGTCCACTTCCTGACGGCTGTATTCACCGAAGGCGTGGAAGTTCGGCAGGAAGCCGTAGGAACCCTTGACGCCGTAACCATCAGCCTTCACGCCATCAACGTCGGTCTTGGCGTAGTCCGCCTCGGCGTAGTTGTAGGACAGGTTTTCAGCGGCCGAAGCGGTGAACGGCAGGGCGGCGGCCAGGGCCAGGGCAATCAGCGAATTCTTCATGGGGGTACACCTTTACTTTCTTATGGTGTGCAGCAGCGCCAGGGCGCCATCGCATCGGGAATGTAAATTCTCCGTTATTCGACACAACGCTCCCTGAAAACCCCGGTCTTCGCATTGCTGAATTTTCTGGCTTGATTCAGGCAGTTTCTGGCATACGCGCGCGCTGCGTGCACATGCACTGCATTCCAATGGCCACACGCGTGTCGATTGCACGCGCCCTCATTCGTCGAACCAGCAAGACCGTGCATCCGCCACGGTCCACCACGGAGGCAAGTGATGAGCTACATCGATGGTTTCGTCCTGGCGGTGCCCACTGCCAACAAGGAAAAATTCCTGGCCCACGCCCGCATGGGCGATGTCGTGTTCATCGAATACGGCGCGCTGCGCGTGGTCGAATGCTGGGGTGACGATGTGCCACCGGGCAAGACCACTGACTTCTTCGGCGCGGTGAAGGCCACGCCGAATGAGACGGTGGTGTTTTCCTGGATCGAGTGGCCCGACAAGGCCACCCGCGATGCGGGCATGCAGAAGATGATGGAAGACCCGCGCATGGATCCGTCGAAGAACCCGATGCCCTTCGACGGTGCGCGGATGATCTATGGCGGCTTCGTGCCGATCCTCGATCTGTTGCCCTGACCGGCGCGAGGCAACTCAGCGCGTGCCCGGGTCGTCCTCGCTGGCATGGCCGGCGCCCAGCGCGGCGCCGGCCCCCAGGCCGAGGCCGCCCATGCCAGCGCCCATACCGCCTCCGCCTCCGCCACCACCACGCGCACCCTTCGCATCGCCCTCGGCGCTGCGCGCCTTGCCGCCCGCCCCGCCACTGGCCGGCCGCGTCGGGCCTTGCGGTGGAATCTGCAGGTCGGCCGGCACCGGCGCCAGGTCCAGCGCCTGGCGTACGAAGTCTCGCAGGGACACCACCAGGTCATGGATGTGTACGGGACGGCCCTGCGCCAGTTCCGTGGCCGCACGCGCCGCCAGCCGCACCTGTTCGTCGGTGCCCAGCAACAGGATGTCCGACAGCGCCGCTTCCACCGCATCGCGGATGCGCCGTGCACGGTCCGAGCCGGGCTCGGCGCTGCCGCTTTCATGGGCGCGCTGGCGCAGTTCGCGCAGATGGGTGGGGTCCACGCCCAGATCGCCGGTGAACGAGCCGCCCAGCGTCTTGTAGGCCGCCATCAGCGTGCGCAGGCGCTCGTTGATCTGCCGGTTCTCACGCTCGCGGCGCTGCTGCAGGGTCTGCATCACCAGCAGGCGGATGCCCACGCCCAACAGGGTGATCAGCACCAGCCCGGCCAGCGTGGACAGGACCCCCTGCCAGGAACTGAAGTCGATTCCGCGCATGCTCAGACCTCCCCGGGAAGGCCTTGATGGTGGCGCAGGTCAGGTGGAGGGATCGAGAGGATTGCGGCGGGCCACGATCAGCGGGTCGCGCGTGGTGGCCGGCAGCACCGGCACCCGCTCCACCGGCACGCCGAAGGTCGCGGCCAGGGTGGCCGGGGCCAGCGCCGCGCCGCACAGCCGATAGCCGATGTCGGCGGGCATTGGCCGGTCGAAGAACACCAGGAAGTGGATGTCCTGCCCCAGCGCTTCGATCTGGTGCGGATAGGCCGGGGGAATGAAGTACACATCGCCCGGCGACAGCAGGTAGGTGTCGGTGCTGCCATCAGGGTCGAGCACGGTCATGCGGGCGTGGCCGCGGTGGACGTAGCCCATTTCCGCCGTATCGGGGTGCCAGTGCGGTTCGCGCATGCCGTCATCGCCGATCTGCAGCGAGTACATGGCCAGGTGCCGCAGCGCGGGCCAGAACTGGCTGCGTGCCACCCGCGCGTGCCCATACGGAAACGCCACCGGCGCCGACTGCGCTTCCACGTCGAAGCGCAGCGGTTGGGCGTGATCCAGCGACGGGGGCGGCAGACCCACCGGGCGCGGCACCAGGTAGCGGCTGTGGGTATCGCGCGGCAACGCCGCGAACGCGCTGGCCGGCAGATCGAAGGTGTTGCCCAGCACGGCATCGCTCATGGCACCGAAGGCTGCCTGCAAGGCGAAATCCTGCGGGTGCGCATGGCTGAAAGCGATGATCAGTTCGGCGCGACCGGGGCCCAGGTTCTCGATCAGGTGCAGGGCACCGCTGGGAACATGGAACATCTGCCCTTCTGACACGACGAACGCACTGACCTGGTCGCCGTTGTCGATCACCTGCACACGTACCTGGCCCTGGCAGACGTAGGCCAGCTCATCGGCATTGGCGTGCCAGTGCGCTTCGCGCATGGCGTCGGCTTCCAGCCGCAGGCGTTTGATCGACAGCCCCTGCAGCAGCGGGAAGGCCGTGCCGTCGAGGCGGCGGACTTCACCCAGCGCACTGGCATGGGCCAGTTCGGCATGGGCCAGCGAACGGACGTGACGGGACAGGGTCATGGCATTCTCCGTGGCGATCAGGCGGTGGTGCTGGGCAGCGCCAGCAGGAAACAGGTGCCGCGGCGCGGCGAAGACTGCACATCGACGAAGCCGCCACTGGCTTCCACCGCCGCACGCACCTGGGCCAGACCCAGCCCGCGCCCCGGCCCGCGGCTGCTGGCGCCGGGCTCGAACACGCGTGCGGCAACGGCAGGATCGATGCCCGGCCCGTTGTCGGCCACGCGCACGATGCCGTAACGGCCGGGCGTACGCCCCGGACCGGCCACCACCAGGGTGCAGGCATCGGTGCTGATGCGCAGCCGCGCACCCGCCGGGCAGGCTTCGCGTGCGTTCAGCGCCAGGTTCACCAGCGCCCGCTGCAGGGCACTGCGGTCCACCTGCACGCGGCCGGACAGCGCGCATGCATCCAGCTCCAGCTGCATGGCCGGGGCGATGGCGTGCTGGAGCAGCGGCGCCATTTCCTGCACCAGCTCGGCCAGTTCCACGCCGTCACTGCTGCACGGGCGCGGAATGTCCTGGCCCAGGAACAGCCGGGCCATGCCGGCGCCCTGCTGCAGGGCCTGGCCGGCCACGTCCAGCAGCGCGCTGTCGGCGGGGCCGAGGCGGCCGCCCTGCAGCGCCAGCCCGATCGCCGCGGCGGCCGCCTGCAGCACGTTGTTCAGGTCATGGCCCAGCATGGCCAGGCGGCTGGCGGGGGACGGCTCGGCGGGGGCCACTGCCAATGGGGTGTGCATTACCGCTCTCCTTGCAATGCGGACGGGTCGAGTGATCAGCGGGTTTCGCGGCAGGCGCCCAGGAACCAGCTGCGGCGTTCGGCCTCGTCGATCCACGTTTCGATCAGGCTGGTACTGGCCACGTCGCCGTACTCGCTGCACACGCCATGGGTGGCACGCAGGAAGCCGGCCAGGCGGCGGTTGTCGTCGGCCAGTTCGGCCAGCATGTCCTGCGCGGTGACATAGTCGGCATCGTTGTCCAGCAGGCGCTGGATGCGCTGGATGTGGCCGATCGAACGCAGGGTGGTGCCGCCGACCTTGCGCGCGCGCTCGGCAATGGCATCGGTAGTGGCCAGCACCTGTGCCGACTGCTCGTCCAGCATCAGGTGGTAATCGCGGAAGTGCGGGCCGCTCATGTGCCAATGGAAGTTCTTCGTCTTCAGGTACAGCGCGAACATGTCGGCCAGCAGCGCGGTCAGCGCCGGGGCCAGATCGGCGGCGGCCTGCGCGCCCAGGTCGTTGCGTACACGCAGGGCAGTGGAGAAGGTGGGTGCGGTCATGGCGGCGTTTCCAGGAGGGGACGGATCCAGCGTAGGCAGCGCGCGGGCCGGCGCCCATTGCACCTGGGTATCGCCCGGGGCATACCTTGGTTTGCCCGGCCGGCTGCGCACATCCGTGCAAGACACCGCGCCGGTTCCTTGCCCAGCATGGGCGGGCAAGGGACCGTAGCAGCGGTCTTTCGGCGTGGCCGACAGGCGGCGCCCCACCCTGGCACAGGAGGCCCGATGCCAACGCCGCGCACCCCATCCCCCTGGACCCCGGCACCGCACCCCAGTGGCGGCGGCGACGTGGTGTTCCCGCACCGGATCATTCCGGCGATGGCGCTGCGCGCGGTGGCCTGCGTGGTGGTGCTGGCCATTGCCCTGTTCGATACGCTGTCCACGCTGGAAGGCGCGGTGGCGGTGCTGTACGTGCTACCGGTGCTGCTGGTGGCGCGTACCGGTCGCCGCGGCGACATCATCGCCGTGGCCGTGGCTGGCGCCGGGCTGACCCTGTGCGCCTACCTGGATACCCACGGCATCGACCACGTGGGGCCGCAGACCGTGCGCGCGCTGGTCAGCCTGGTGGCGATCGCGATCGCCGCAGTGCTGGCACTGCAGAACCAGCGTTCCATGCGCACCCTGGCCGACCAGGCCGTGCTGCTGGACCTGTCGCACGACATGATCTTCGTGCGCGACCCGGCCGGGGTGATCGGCTTCTGGAACCTGACCGCCGAACAGGTCTACGGCTGGAGCCGCGAGGAAGCCGCCGGACAGCCCGCCGACCGTCTGCTGCAGACCCGCTACCCGGCGCCGCGGTCGCAGATTGAAGCGGACCTGCTGCAGCATGACCGCTGGGAGGGACTGCTGACGCAGCGCACCCGCGATGGCCGCACGCTGTGGCTGGAGAGCCGCTGGGTGCTGCAGCGCGACCGCCAGGGGCGACCGCTGCGGGTGCTGGAAACGCACACCGATGTGAGCGAGCGGCAGGCTGCACACGCGGCACTGGTGCGCAGCGAGCAGCGCTACCGGCGCATGTTCGACGGCAGCCGCATCGGCGTGGTGGAACAGGACTGGAGCGAAGTGCGTGCCGAGCTCTCGCGGCACGGAGTGGGTGACCGCGCGCAGTTGCAGGCCTACCTGCAGGCCTCGCCGCAGGCGCTGACAGGCTTCCGCCAACGGGCACGGCTGGTCGGCCTGAACCCCGCGTTCCGCCGCCTGATCGGTGAAGGTGCCGCCCCGGCCACGGTCGATGCGGTGCTGGCCGACGACGACCGCACCTTCGCCGCATCGCTGGCGGCGTTCGTTTCCGGTGCGCCCCATTGCGAAGGCGAAACGACCATCGTGCGCGCCGACGGCAGTACGGTGCCAGTGCTGTTCACCATCACCTTCCCCGATCGCCGCGAAGGCGATGGCACGGTGCTGGTGTTCGTGGTCGACATCCACGAGCGCAAGCAGGCCGAGGCGCGCGCCTTGGCCGCGCAGGCCGAACTGGCCCATGCCAGCCGGGTGGCCACCCTGGGTGAGCTGACCGCATCGCTGGCGCATGAAGTGAACCAGCCGCTGATGGCCGTGGTGACCAATGGCGAAGCCGGGCTGCGCTGGCTGCGCCGACCGCAGCCGGAACTGCACGAGGTGGAACAGGCGATCGAGCGCACCATTGCCGAAGGGCGCCGCGCCAGTGGCATCGTGAAGAACGTGCGCGACTTCCTGGGCAAGACGCCAGCCGCGCACGAAGTGCTGGCGCCGGCGGTGCTGGTGGACGACGCGCTGCGCCTGCTGCAGCACGAACTGCAGCGCGAGCAGGTGCAGGTACAGGTGGACCAGGCGACCGCGCTGCCGGACGTGCCGGGCCAGCGCATCCAGCTGCAGCAGGTGCTGGTGAACCTGCTGCTGAACGCCTGCCAGGCCATGAGCGGCCAGCCCGGCATGCGCGCCCTGCGCATCGAACTGCAGGCCGTCGAAGGCCATGTGCGCATCGACGTGCGCGACACCGGACCGGGCATCGCCGCCGAGCACGTGGCGCGCCTGTTCGAGCCTTTCTTCACCACCAAGCCACAGGGCATGGGCATGGGCCTGCCGATCTGCCGCACCACCGTGGAAGCCCATGGTGGCCAGCTGCAGGTGCACAGCACACCGGGCACCGGCACCTGTTTTACCCTGCTGCTGGCCACTGCACCGGAGACCGCCTGACATGCATCGCTCCCCGCCCCCGCCCGCCGCGCCACCGCTGGTGGTGATCGTGGATGACGATCCGTCCGTGCGCACCTCGCTGGACAGCCTGCTGCGCTCGGTCGGGCTGCAGACGCGCTTGTACGCGGCCCCTGGCGAACTGGGCGCGCAGCCACTGCCCGACGTGCCCGGCTGCATCGTGCTGGACGTGCGCCTGCAGGGCGTGAGCGGGCTGGATGTGCAGGCCCAGCTGGCCGCCCAGGGCGTGGCCCTGCCGGTGGTGTTCATGACCGGCCATGGCGACATCCCGATGACGGTGAAGGCGATGAAAGCCGGCGCGGTGGATTTCCTGGCCAAGCCCTTCCGCGACCAGGACATGCTGGACGCGGTGACCGCGGCCATCGAGCGCGACCGCCAGCGCCGCCAGAGCGATGGCGCGCTGGACGGCGTGCGCGCGCACTACGCCACCCTGACCAGCCGCGAACGCGAGGTGATGGCGCTGGTGGTGTCGGGCCTGATGAACAAGCAGGTGGCCGCCGAACTGCAGTTGAGCGAGATCACGGTGAAGATCCACCGCGGAAACGTGATGCGCAAGATGGGCGTGCGCTCGCTGGCCGAGCTGGTGCGCCAGGCCGAAGCCCTGGGCATCGGCCACTGAGCACAGGCCGCGCCCGGGCCGCTACCCACACCTGCGTATGATGGTGGCGGCCGCGCGACTGCGGCATAAAGGACACCAGCCAAGCCCGGACCCGTTGCGTCCGGGGTGGCACGAAGGAGTCCCACATGTTTCCGCCCCCCCTCATCGCGATCGTGGACGACGATGCCGGCGTCCGCGCGTCGCTGTCCAGCCTGATGCGTGCGCTGGGCTATGCCGTGCGTGCCTACGCCCACGGCCAGGCGCTGCTGGATGACAGCACGCTGCCCGCGCCGGCCTGCATCATCAGCGATGTGCAGATGCCCGTACTCGATGGCGAACAACTGCAGGCACGCCTGCGCGCGCGCGGTGAGCTGCCGCCGATGATCTTCCTGACCGCCTTTCCCACGCCCGCGGTGGAACAGCGCGTGCGTGCGTCCGGCGCGGTGGCGTTCCTGCGCAAGCCGGTGGACGCCGATGCCCTGGCCGGCTGCCTGCAGCGGCTGCTCGACGCCGGCGATCACACCAAGGTATGCCCCGGCGAACCGAGCGTGTGATGTTGCGCCAAGCCCCCCAGGCGTAGCGTGGACCTCGTTCCCACCCACCCCTGAGGAGTTACCCGGATGAGCACTGTCACCACCCCCGATGGCGTCGAGATCTTCTACAAAGACTGGGGCCCGAAGGAGGCCCAGCCGATCGTCTTCCACCATGGCTGGCCCTTGTCCAGCGATGACTGGGACACGCAGATGCTGTTCTTCCTGGCCAAGGGCTTCCGCGTGGTGGCCCATGACCGTCGTGGCCACGGCCGTTCGGCGCAGGTGAGCGAAGGCCACGACGTGGATCACTACGCCGCCGATGCCGCGGTGGTCATGCAGCACCTGGACCTGCGCAATGCCGTGCACATCGGCCATTCCACCGGCGGTGGCGAAGTGGCGCGCTACGTGGCCCGCTACGGCCAGCCGCAGGGCCGCGTCGCCAAGGCGGTGCTGGTCAGCGCGGTGCCGCCGATCATGCTGCGCACCGCGGCCTACCCCAAGGGCCTGCCGATCGATGTGTTCGACGGCCTGCGCGCCGCGCTGGCAGCCAACCGTTCGCAGTTCTTCCTGGACCTGCCCGGCGGCCCGTTCTATGGCTTCAACCGCGACGGCGCACAGGTAGTGCCCGGTGCCATCCAGAACTGGTGGCGGCAGGGCATGGCCGGCAGTGCCAAGGCACACTACGAGGGCATCAAGGCCTTCTCCGAAACCGACTTCACCGACGACCTGAAGGCGATTACCGTGCCGACCCTGGTGCTGCATGGTGACGACGACCAGATCGTGCCGATCGAAGCGGCCGCGCGTGAGTCGATCAAGCTGCTGGCCAACGGCACGCTGAAGGTCTACCCGGGCTATCCGCACGGCATGCTGACCACCCACGCCGACGTGATCAATCCGGACCTGCTGGCCTTCGTGCAGGGCTGAGGTCCATCCGCGCGGGCAATGCAGCAGACCCGCGCGTTTTTCCGCCAGGAGCCGTGTCATGTCTTCCTCCCCCACTGCGGTCGGCGCCACGCGCGCCGCACCGTTGTTCGCCATGGCCGTGGCCGCCGGCCTGGGCGTGGCCAACATCTACTACAACCAGCCGATGCTGGCGGCCATGGCCCATGACCTGGGCGACGTGCGCGTGAGCAGCTGGATACCTGCGTTGACCCAGCTGGGCTATGCCGCCGGCCTGCTCCTGCTGCTGCCGCTGGGCGACCGCCACGAACGGCGGCGGTTGATCGTGCTGCAGTTCCTGGCGGTAGCGGTGGCCTTGGTCGTGTCTGCGCTGGCGCCAGGGCTGGCCACGCTGGCGACCGGCGCGATCGTGCTGGGTGCGGCCGCCACCGTGGCCCAGCAGATCGTGCCGTTCACCGCCCTGCTGGTCGAGCCGGAACGACGCGGTGCGGCCATCGGCACGGTGATGAGCGGCCTGCTGGCCGGCATCCTGCTCAGCCGCACGCTGGCCGGGCTGGTGTCGAGCGCCAGCAGTTGGCGCGCCATGTTCTGGCTGGGCGTGCCGCTGGCGCTGGGCGCGGCGCTGCTGATGGCGCGTTCGCTGCCACGGCATGCACCACCGGGCCACCCGCCGGGCTACGGCGCGCTGCTGGGATCGTTGCGCACCCTGTGGCGCGACCATCCGCTGCTGCGCCGCGCCACCTGGGCGCAGGCGCTGCTGTTCGCCTCGTTCTCGGTGTTCTGGACCACGCTGTCACTGCACCTGGCCGCGCCGCCGCTGCAGCTGGGCGCCGCCACGGCCGGGCTGTTCGGCATCATCGGCGTGGTGGGCGTGGCGATCGCACCGGTGGCGGGGCGCCTGGCCGACCGCCGCGGCCCGGCACCGGTGGTGCGGCTGGGCGTACTGGCCACTCTGGCGTCGTGGCTGCTGCTGGGCCTGTGGCCGGGACTGGGCGGTCTGGTACTGGGCGTGGTGGTACTCGACTTCGGCGTGCAGGTGGCGCTGGTCAGCCACCAGCACCAGGTGTACGGCCTGCATCCGGAGTTCAAAAGCCGGCTCAACACCGTCTTCATGACCGGCATGTTCCTGGGCGGGGCGTTCGGCTCGTGGGCCGGCGCGCTGGCCTGGCATCACTTCGGCTGGACCGGCGTGGCGGTGTTCGGCGGTGCCTTGCCGCTGCCCGCGCTGGCGGTATTGCAGGCACGGCCAGCGGCGCCGCTGGCGCGCCACTGACAGGCAATAAAAAACCCTTCCGCCCTGAGCGGGCGGAAGGGTTCATGGCGTCAGCGCGGCTTACTTGCGCTTGGCAGCCTTGCGCACGGCCTTCTTGGCCGGCGCCTTCTTGGCGGCAACCTTCTTCGCCGGTGCCTTCTTGGCAGCGACCTTCTTCAGCGGTGCAGCCTTCTTGGCCACGGTCTTGCGGGTCGCGGCGACCTTCTTGCCGACCACCTTCTTGCCGACCACCTTCTTGGCGGCCGCAGTCTTCTTGGTGGCGACCTTCTTGGTGGCAGCGACCTTCTTGCCGACCGCCTTCTTGGCCACGGCGGTCTTCTTGGCCACGGCCTTCTTGGCAACGGCAACCTTCTTGCCGACAACCTTCTTGGCAGCGGCGGTCTTCTTGGTGGCGACCTTCTTGGTCACGGCAGCCTTCTTGCCGGCCACCTTCTTGGCGGTCGCGACCTTCTTGCCGACCACCTTCTTGGCGGCCGCAGTCTTCTTGGCGACGGTCTTCTTGGCCACGGCAGCCTTCTTGGTGGCGGCCTTCTTCACGGTGGCGACCTTCTTGCCGGCAGCCTTGGTGGCAGCCTTGGTGGTCTTCTTGGCCGCAGCGGCCTTCTTGGTCACGGCCTTGCCGGCAGCCGCCTTCTTCTTGGCCACTTCCTTCTTCAGGGCAGCGGCTTCGGCCTTGGCGTTCTTCTTGGCGGTTTCCAGCTTCTTCTTCGCCTTGGCAACGGTCTTGCCGACCGACTTGGCAGCCTTCTCGGCCTTCTTGGCAACGGTCTTCTCGACCTTGGCCACGGCCTTCTTGGCCTTGGCAACGCGGGTACCGGCAGCCTTGGTGGCGCGCTTGACGGTCTTCTTGACCGACTTCACGGCGTCTTCGGCGGCGTGGGCGATGGTCTCGCCAACGTTGGTGGCGGTTTCTTTGACGTTCTCGACGGCGTCGGTCACGACCGACACACCATTACCGTTGCTCATGTTGCCCTCCTGGGGGCCTGGATTATCAAAACGGGGCGATGCTATACCGACAATCGCCGTCGTGGAACGGGTCACGCTTCTGTAGTCGCATCCTGTGCGACGCCGCTGCTGTATGCAAACACCGCAATCGGGCCGCGCGCCATTCATCAAACCCCTTCTTTTCAGCGGTGCGCGCAAGTTCGGCTGCGCGCGGCAGTGGTGCACGCACGCGCGAGCGCGCCGTGCCAAGGCCGCCGGTGCGAGCGGCCACCGCCATGCTCATATGCGCGGAACTGCGCAAGTATCGCGCCGTGTCGGCGTGTCGCTTCCGCCATGACACGCGTCCCCGCCACGGCCGGGCGGCGTTGCATGTGCTTATCGTTTTTCATGGGCCATTTATCCGGATCGCGACACACTCATTCAGCTTGTTCTACCGTATAGGCCTACGGCCCCCATCCACGCCAACAATTTGACTGCCATGCGACCGCTACCCACCCTGCTCACGCTCGCCATTGCCGCAGCCTTCGGCGGCTTCGTTGCCACCGGCCTCAACGCGCACCTGGACAACCGTGCCGATGCAGCGCCGTTGCCGGCCGCACTGCCCACCGCCGCGGCCCTGCCTGCGTCGGTGGCCGGGCAGGCGGTACCCTCGCTGGCGCCGATGCTGGAAAAGGCCATGCCGGCGGTGGTCAGCGTCAACACCAAGCAGGTGGTGCGCGTGCGCAACCCCTTCTTCAACGACCCGTTCTTCCGCCGCCTGTTCCCGGACATCCCGCAGGAGCGCATCAACGAATCGCTGGGCTCGGGCGTGATCATCGATGCCAGCGAAGGGCTGGTGCTGACCAACCACCACGTGATCGACAACGCCGACGACGTGCAGGTCACCCTGGCCGACGGGCGCACGGTGAAGGCCGAATTCCTCGGCTCGGACCGCGACACCGATATCGCGCTGATCCGCATTCCGGCGCAGAACCTGGTCGACATCAAGCTGGCCGACAGCAACCAGCTGCGCGTGGGTGACTTCGTGGTGGCCATCGGCAATCCGTTCGGCTTCAGCCAGACGGTCACCTCGGGCATCGTGTCGGCGGTGGGCCGTAGCGGCATCCGCGGGCTGGGCTACCAGAACTTCATCCAGACCGATGCATCGATCAACCCCGGCAATTCCGGTGGCGCGCTGGTCAACCTGCAAGGGCAGCTGGTGGGCATCAACACCGCCAGCTACAACCCGCAGGGCAGCATGGCCGGCAACATCGGCCTGGGCCTGGCCATTCCATCCAACCTGGCCCGCAGCGTGGTGGACCAGCTGGTGAAGCATGGCGTGGTGGTGCGCGGCACGCTGGGCATCGAGAGCCAGAACCTGAGTGCGCAGATCGCCCAGGGGCTGGGCCTTGGCGAAACGCGCGGCGCGCTGGTTACCCGCGTGCTGGCCGGTTCGGCTGGCGCCAGCGCCGGGCTGAAGCCGGGCGACGTGGTGGTGTCGGCCAATGGCCAGCGCGTGGACAGTGCCGAAGCGCTGCACAACGTGGAAGGCTTGGCCGCCGTGGGCAGTGTGCTGACCCTGGACGTACGCCGCGAAGGCAAGCCGCTGCAGATCAAGGCCACGCTGAAAGAGCAGGCACGTGCGGTGACCGGCGACAGCCTGGACCCGCGCCTGGGCGGGGCCACCTTCGTCGACCTGCCCGAATCGCTGCGCCAATCCGGCGTGGGCGGCGTGCTGGTCAGCGAGGTCAAGCGCGGCAGCCGCGCCGCCAGCAACGGCCTGCAGCAGGGCGACATCATCGCCGAGGCCACGGTGGGTGAATTCGCCGACCTGGCCAGCTGGCGCGCCAATTTCCAGCAGCGCCCGCCGACCCTGGTGCTGCGCATCCTGCGCAACAATGGCCAGCAGCAGGGGCAGTTGGTGATGCGCTGATCGCCCCGCCGTAACACCCCCTATACCCGGCCAATGCTATTGCTACCCGTCCCATCGGCCGAACATCCGTTCGTCCCCCCATCGCAACAGGAGTGATTCGATGAGCCCCACCAATACCGAGAACCTGAAGGAACACCTGGGTGAAGCCGGTTCCCACCTGAAGCAGGCCGCCAGCGCTGCCGGCGGTGCGATCAAGGGTGCAACCGGCGCGGCCGGTGACGAACTGCGCATCGGCAAGGCCAACGTCAAGGCCGAGCTGTCCGACAGCGCCCTGTCGGGCCTGGCCGCTGCCGAATTCGGCGGTGCCGCCGCCAAGGAACAGGTCGATGCGCTGATGGACAAGGGCAAGGATCTGGTGGACAGCGCCGCCGAGCTGATCCGTGAGCGTCCGCTGGCCTCGTTCGGCGTTGCCTTCGCCGCCGGCTGGCTGATCGCCAAGCTGGCCAGCAGCAGCAACAAGTAAGCCGCGGCGTGAGCGAAGACACCACGCAGGCTCCCGATCCGGCGGCCACCCCGCCGCTGGACGAGAGCATCCGCCAGGTCGGCGCGGCCGGTAAGGCCGCCGCCGATTCGGCCAAGCACTCGCTGCGTTCGCTGCGGCGCCTGGCCTCGGCCGACTTCGCCCTGGCCCGCAGTGCGTTCGGCCGTGCGCTGGCCTGGGCCGGGGTCGGCATCGTGTTCGGTGCCTCGGCCTGGCTGCTGATGGCGGCCACCCTCATCGCCCTGCTGCAGAGCTGGGGCCTGAGCTGGCTGCAGGCACTGCTGATCACCTCGCTGCTGAGCCTGGCGGTGACCGGCTACGCGATCTGGCGAGTGTCCTACTTCTTCCACCACACCGGCATGCACGCCACCCGGCGGCAGCTTTCGCGCCTGGGCCTGTTCGACGAGCCCAGCGAGGATGATCCGGACGCCGATGTGCAGATCCCCGAGGGCAAGCCATGAAATTCGGCGCACTGCAGCGGCGGGTGAAACGCTGCGAACAGGTCGTGGCCGTGCGCATGGCCGAAACCCAGGACAACTGGGGCGTGCTCAGCCAGGTGTGGCGACGCGGCTGGTCGCCGCTGCGCATCGTGGTCGTCGGCTTGGCCGGCGGCTTCGTGGCCGGCAAGCTGGAAGTGCCGGGCAAGGTGAACGGCGCGCGCTGGCTGCAGATGATCGGCTCGGTGTCCAACCTGATGGCCAGCGGCCAGGCCGCATTCGCCGCAGCGATGGCGGCCCATGCCGCCGATACCGCCGACGAAGCCGCCGAGACTGCGGATGCCGCCGCCGACACCGCGGCGGATACGGCGGCCGGGCACACCGCAACGCGGGCGGCCGAACCGCCGGCCGCTGCCGCATCAGTACCGCCGCGCGCGGCCGACGAGCTGCGCGTGCCGCAGCCGGCCGAGGCCGCGACCGACGTCTCCGAACGTTGACACGACAAACCCGCCGCGTTGATCGCGGCGGGACGATAATGCGCTTCCCTTCCCGGTCGGTGCGCCGATGAGCGAGCCCCTGTTGTCCCCGTCGTCGCCCGCGCCCGACGCGCCCCTGCCGCCACCCTTGCGCCCACGCGGGCCGATGTCGCTGGTGATCCTGGCCACCCTGGCCGTGGCGTACACCCTGTGGGCGGCGCAGGACATCTTCCTGCCCATCCTGCTGGCCATGTTCTTCGCTCTGGTCGGCAACCCGATCCTGCGCCTGCTGCAGAAGCTGTGGATTCCGCGCGCGCTGGGCGCCCTGCTGATCCTCGGCGCCGGGCTGGGGGTAACCACCGCGCTGGCCGTGCAACTGGTAGGCCCGGCCATGGACTGGGCGCAGGAAGCACCGCAGCAACTGCGCAAGGTGGCCCGCCAGGTGCAGGACCTGACCAAGCCGGTGCAGCAGGCCAACCAGGCGGCGGAAAACTTCGCCCGCGTGGCTGGCGGCGAGAGCAGCCGCCGCGTGCAGGTCATCCGTACCCAGCTGGACGATCCCTACCGCATGCTGACCCGTGCCCCGCGTCTGGCCGCCTCGGTGCTGGCGGTGGTGCTGCTCACCCTGTTCTTCATGATCTACGGTCAAAGCCTGCAGCGCGCGGCCATCGCGTTGTTCCCCAACCGCCAGCAGCAACGCTTCACCAGTGACATCCTGCGTTCGATCGAACGCGAGGTATCGCGCTACGTGCTGACCATCACCGTCATCAACACCCTGGTCGGCCTGCTGTTCGCCGGCGTGCTGATGCTGCTGGGCATCGGCCTGCAGGAAGCGTTGCTGTGGGGCACGGTGGCGGCGCTGCTCAATTTCGCACCGTATGTCGGCCCACTGATCGGCGTGGCGCTGATGCTGCTGATGGGCTTCGTCGAATTCCGCGACCCGCTGCAGGCACTGCTGCCGGCCGCCGCCTACCTGGCCCTGCATACCCTGGAAGGCCAGCTGGTGACCCCCATCGTGCTGGGCCGGCGCATGAAGCTGTCACCGCTGGTGCTGATCCTGGCGCTGATGGTCTTCGGCTGGGCCTGGGGCATGATCGGCCTGCTGCTGGCGGTGCCGCTGCTGGTCTGCATCAAACTGGTGCTGGCACGGCTGGAGGGCATGCAGGGCTGGGCGCGGCTGCTGGAATGAAAGCCCGGCCGCGCGGGCGTAGAATGGCGGGGTGAACTTCCCTGTCCTTGCCATCACCCTCGACCTCGACGACACGCTGTGGCCGTTCGCTCCCATCGGCGCCCGCATCGACCAGGTCCTGTACGACTGGATGCGTGAACACAGCCCTGCCACCGCCGCGATGTATCCGGTGGCGGCCATGCGCGAACTGCGCGAGCGCTCGTTCCGCGACAACCCACAGCTGCATTTCGACCTGAGCGCGTTGCGCCGGCTGACCCTGCAGGAAGCCCTGCAGAACAGCGGCGCCAGCCTGGATCTGCTGGAGCCTGCGTACGAGGCGTTCTACGCCGCGCGCAACCAGGTGGAATGCTACCCGGACGCGCTGGACGCGCTGGCCCGCATCGCCGCGCGCGTGCCGGTGGCTGCACTCAGCAACGGCAACGCCGATCTGGAACGCATCGGCCTGGCCCATCACTTCGCCTTCCAGCTGGGTGCCCGCGAACACGGCGCCGCCAAGCCGGAACCGAGCATCTTCCATGCCGCCTGCGAACGCCTGGGCGTGGCCCCGGCGCAGGTGCTGCACGTGGGCGACCACATTGAAATGGACGTGGCCGGCGCGATCGCCGCGGGCCTGCGCGGCTGCTGGATCAACCGCGAAGCGGCCACCTGGAATCATCCGCAGCTGCAGCCTGACCTGCAGTTCGACACCCTTACCGGCCTGGCCGATTGGCTGGATGCCAACCTCGATGCCGCCGCACCCCGGAGTAGCTGACGCATGAGCGAGATCACTGGTTTCACCGCTTCCACCGCCACCGCCCTGCCGCTGTACGTGCTCGACCGCAGCCAGTTCGAGGCCTGGAAAGCCACCCAGCCGGCGGCCACCCAGGCCTGGCTGGGCGCACAGGGCTTCAACGGCGCCGCGCACAGCGTGGCCCTGCTGCCGGGCAGCGAGGGCCTGGCTGGCGCCGTGATCGGCGTGGGTGACCGTGCCGATGCCTACAGCTACGCCCATGCCCCGCACGCCCTGCCTGAAGGCAGCGTCTGGCAGCTGGCCAGCGACCTGAGCGCCGACGAGCAGGCCCTGCTGCAACTGGGCTGGGGCCTGGGCAGCTACCGCTTCGACCGCTACCGCAAGCGCAACCGCGCGCCGGCACAGCTGGTGGCGGCGCCGCAGGGTGAAGTGGCCGACCTGATCGCCGCCAGCCTGCGCGTGCGCGACTGGGTGAACACCCCCACCGAAGACATGGGCCCGCAGCAGCTGGAAGATGCGGCGCGCGCGCTGGCCGACGCACACGGTGCGCAGGTCGAAGCGATCACCGGCGATGCGCTGCTGCAGCAGAACTTCCCGGCCATCCATGCCGTGGGCCGCGCCTCGCACCGCGCGCCGCGCCTGGTGGTGCTGCGCTGGGGCAAGGAAAGCGACCCGGCGTTGGTGGTGGTCGGCAAGGGCGTGTGCTTCGACACCGGCGGCCTGGACATCAAGCCCGCCGACGGCATGCGCAACATGAAGAAGGACATGGGCGGCGCCGCCCACGCCCTGGCGCTGGCCGGGCTGGTGATGGCGCAGCAGCTGCCGGTGCGGCTGACCCTGCTGGTACCGGCGGTGGAAAACGCGATCGGCCCCGATGCGTTCCGCCCCGGCGAAGTCATCGCCACCCGCAAGGGCCTGAGCGTGGAAATCGACAACACCGATGCCGAAGGCCGGGTGATCCTGTGCGATGCACTCACCTTCGCCAGCGAACAGCAGCCGGACCTGGTGCTGGATTTCGCCACCCTGACCGGTGCGGCGCGCATCGCGCTGGGCCCGGACCTGCCGGCACTGTTCAGCAACGACGACAGCGTGGCCCAGCAGTGGCTGCAGGCCGGCGATGCCACCCGTGACCCGGTGTGGCGCATGCCGCTGTGGCGCCCGTACCTGCGCTATCTGTCCAGCGGCGTGGCCGACCTGGCCAACGCCGGTTCGCGCATGGCCGGTTCGGTCACTGCCGCGCTGTACCTGGAACGCTTCCTGGCCGAGGGCCAGCGTTGGGCGCACCTGGACGTGTACGCCTGGAACGACGGCGAACGCCCGGGCCGCCCGGCCGGTGGCGAAGCGCTGGCGCTGCGTTCGGCCTGGGCGATGCTGAAGGCGCGTTACGGCTGAGCCACGTAGACCTGTCCCACCGGCCCGGCCGGTGGGAGGGCGGCGTGAGGATCCTCGGCACACGAGCGGGGCCGGCCATGGCGGCCATGGCGGCCATGGCGGTCTGCGGTCTGCGGTCTGCGGTCTGCGGTCTGCGGTCTGCGGTCTGCGGTCTGCGGTCTGCGGTAGAGTCGACTGTTAGTCGACTGCTCTTCAATGGGTCGTGGAAAATCCCGCGCTGCGCGCGGTAGTCGACTAACAGTCGACTCTACCGGTCGGCGTTCCCGGGCGGGGTTTCGGTCGGCGTTCCCGGTCGGCGTTCGCGCCGAGGTTCCCGGCCGGCGGCATTGGCGGGCCTGGCAAATCTGACGAAAAATTGAATACCGGGCCTGGAAGGGTTCTGCGAGGATGTGCGGGTCGACCACCCACACGATCCGTGAAGGCAGGAACCCGACCATGCCCTTGTTCCGCTTTACCCGCGCCGGCCAGGGGCCGCGCTCGCCCCGCCCGCACACGCCCCTGCCGTGGATTGCGCTGATCGCGCTGATACTGGGCGGTGTTGCGTTGCTCTTCGCCTGGCTGGCCGGCTGGATCGGCAA
The DNA here is from genome assembly GCF_056393165.1 of Stenotrophomonas sp. Steno-C17. NCBI lineage: Bacteria > Pseudomonadati > Pseudomonadota > Gammaproteobacteria > Lysobacterales > Lysobacteraceae > Stenotrophomonas > Stenotrophomonas sp. Steno-C17. The sequence goes on along the minus strand of NZ_JBWJPD010000010.1, from coordinate 136,940 downwards.
CCGCCTCACCGCGCAGCGCTTCACCGACACCATCGAAGCCACCGGCCCGGCCCATCCCGGCTTCCGCCGTGCGCACAGCAAGGGCATCTGCGTAAGCGGCTGGTTTGAACCCAGCGCGCAGGCACGCACGCTGTCCAGCGCGCGCGTGTTCTCGCAGCCGCGGGTGCCGGTGATGGGCCGCCTGTCGATCGGCGGTGGCGATCCCTACGGCGCCGACAACACCGCACGCGTGCGCAGCCTGGCCGTGCAGATGGTGAGCGATGACGGCCAGGATTGGCGGATGGCCATGAACAGCTTCCCGTTCTTCGCCGTGCCCACCGCCGAAGCCTTCTTCGAACAGACCCGCGCCGGCATTCCGGACCCGGCCACCGGCAAGCCCGACCCGGCGAAGATGGCCGCCGTGCTGGCGAAATACCCCAGCGCGCAGGCGTTCCAGCAGTGGGCCAGGACCGCGCCGTGGACCAGCAGCTGGGCCGACACCACCTACAACAGCGTGAACAGCTTCTGGTTCACAAACGCCCAGGGCCAGAAGCGCGCGGTGCGCTGGCGCTGGCAGCCGCAGGCGCCGGTAGTGGAAATGGATGCCGAGGCGCGCAAGCAGGCCAGCATCGATTTCCTCAGCCAGGAACTGCGCCAGCGCCTGGCCAGCGGCCCGGTGCGCTGGAACCTGGTGGTCAGCACCGCCGCCGCCGGCGATGCCATCGACGACCCGTCCGTGCCGTGGCCCGAATCCCGCGAGCAGGTGGTGGCCGGCGTGCTCAGCCTGGACCGCATGCAGTCGCAGGAAGAAGGCGCCTGCGGGCAGATCAACTTCGACCCCCTGATCCTGCCCAGTGGCGTGCGTGGCAGCGACGACCCGATCCTGGCCGCACGCTCGGCGGTGTACTCGCAGTCCTTCAACCGCCGCGAACGCGAACGCGCCGCTGGCAACGTCGAACAACCGAAGGAGGCCGCACGATGAACACCGGCAACGGCCACTTCAACCTGCTGGCGCGGCTGCTGCACTGGACCATGGCGGTGATGATCGTGGCCATGCTGTTCATCGGCGTGACCATGGTCGCCTCGTTGCACCTGCGGCCGATGCTGATCGACCTGCACCGGCCGCTGGGCGTGGCGATCTTCGTGCTGGTGCTGCTGCGCCTGTACAACCGCCTGCGCCACCGGCCGCCACCGTTGCCGGCCGATCTGCCGGCCTGGCAGGTGCTGTCGGCGAAGGCGTCGCACTGGATGCTGTACGGGCTGATGCTGGCGATGCCGTTGATCGGCTGGGCGATGCTGTCGGCGGGCGGATACCCGATCACCCTGTGGGGCGGCGTGCACCTGCCGGCGCTTGTGCCGCACAGCCCGGCCCTGTATGCCGCCCTGCGCAATGCGCACAGCCTGCTGGCCTACGTGCTGTTCGCCACGGTGCTGATGCACGTGGGCGCGGCGCTGTTCCACCTGTGGGTGCGCCGCGACGGCGTGTTCCAGGCCATGGCCCGCGGCAAGGACTGAACGGGTAGCGCCGGGCCATGCCCGGCGGATCGTTTCCGCGCCTGCAGGCGAACAGCAACCGAGCATGGCTCGGCTCTACAGAAAGCGCGCACCACTGGGAGCTTCCAGCCCCAGAATGCCGGCACTCGCGGCTGTGGCTGTTGATGTTTCCGCCTTGTAGCGAGCCGAGCACCGCAGGTCCGGCGAGGGCGAAGAGGCGCCGGTGTCTGAGCGCAGCGAGTTCGGCGCCGTCCCTCGACGGACCGAGGAGCGCAGGGTACCGGCGCGCAGCGCCGGCTCGCGGATGGCGGAGCGTTTCTTTAGTTACTTTCTTTGCGCGCAAAGAAAGTGACACCCCCGTAGAAACCGGCCGCCGAGCATGCCCCGGCGCTAGCGGCGCCCTACAGCCAGCCTTTCTGCCGCGCCAGCCGGTACGCTTCGATGCGGTTGGCCACCCCCAGCTTGCCGATGCATTCGGACAGGTAGTTGCGCACCGTGCCGTGCGACAACCCCAGCTGTTCGGCAATCTCGCTGGCACTGCGGCCTTCGCCGGCCAGGCGCAGCACGCGGCGCTCGCGGTCGGTCAGCGGGTCGGCCTGCGACCAGGCATCGAGCGCCAGCTGCGGGTCGATCGCCCGGACGCCCTGCTGCACCTTGCGCAGCGCCTCGGCCAGATTCTCCGCCGGCGCGTCCTTCAACAGATAGCCCAGCACGCCCGCTTCCAGCGCGCGGCGCAGGAAACCGGCACGGGCGAAGGTGGTCACGATCACCACCTTGATCGGCAGTTCCTGCCGCGCGATGCGCTGGGCCAGCTCCAGACCGGTCAGGCCCGGCATCTCGATGTCGGTCACCAGGATGTCCGGCTTCAACTGCTGCAGCATCCGCCACGCCGTTTCACCATCGGCCGCACTGCCCAGCACCTCGATATCCGGTTCCAGGCCCAGCAGGGCCGACAACGCACCCCGCACCATGGCCTGGTCTTCGGCCAGCAGGATACGGATCATGCGGCGCCCTCCTGCGGCAATGCTGCCGTGGCCACCGGCACCGTGGCAGCGGCCAGTGGAACGCGCACGGTCAGCACGGTGCCCTCGCCACGCGGCGACTGCACGGCCAGCGCACCGGCCAGCGCGGCCACCCGCTCGCGCATGCCGCACAGCCCGTTGCCTTCAGCCTGCACCCCACCGCGTCCGTCATCGCGTATCTGCATCACCAGTTGCCGCCCTTCCTGCATGAACTCGACCTGCGCCTGCGTGGCCTGTGCATGGCGCACGATGTTGGTGGCCGCCTCGCGCAGCACCAGCGCCAGGCCGCGCTCCACTTCCACCGGCATCGGCGGCGGCACGCTGTACTGCAGATGCACCTGCTGGCACTCCAGCAGCAACCGCGCCGAGGCCAGCTCACCGGCCAGATCGCTGGCACGAATGCCGGTCACCGCGCTGCGTACCTGCGCCAGCGCTTCGCGGGCAATCGCTTCGGCTTCGCCGATCTCCTGCCGTGCACGTTCGTCCTGGCGGTCGTACAGCTTGCGCGCCAGTTCCAGCTTCAGCGTGATCAGCGACAGGGTATGACCCAGCAGGTCGTGCAGGTCGCGGCCGATGCGCTCGCGCTCGGCGGTGGTGGCCAGCCGCCGCACTTCGTCCTGGGAAAGCTGCAGCGCCACGTCGCGCTGGTGGCTGAGCGATTCCACGTTCACCACCAAGCCAACGATGAACGAAACCGCCGGCATCCACACCAGCGCCTGCCAGGGGTAGCCGAAGTACAGCGCGGCCGTGCCGAACAGCAGGTTCAGACCGGTCAGCTGCAGCAGATACACCCACCAGCCGCCGCGCCCGCTCATGCGCAGCAGCACGCAGCCGAACACGAAGTAGCTCAGGCCCGACGGGTACCAGGGCAGCAGCACCAGCGCCATGGCGACCATCGCCAACGCGTAGCGCCAGGCATGGTGGCGCGGTGCCAGCATCACCCGCGCGTACAGCAGCAGGAACAGCGGATAGCTGACCAGGGTGATGAACAGCCAGCGCAGGGTGAAGCCATTGCCCAGCACAGGGGTCAGGAAGATCCACACCGACCACAGCAGGTGGATGGCGCCGCTCCACGGCGACTTGCCCCGCCGCAGCAGATCGGCCACCGATGAATCCGGCGCGGGGCGCAGCAGCGACGCAAGCCAGTTCGATGGCACGGGGGAATCCAGGCGGGGATGATCGCTGTCGATCATGCCAGTTCAGCCGATCCGACGCAGGCGGCGGCGCGCCAGCAGCAGGGCGGCCGTGGCCACCGCCAGCAGCGCCAGCAGATGGCCCAGCGCGCTGCCGGCGGCGGGCTGCCCCACTACCGGCAACGCCAGCTGCGCCAGGTGCCAGGTCGGCCACAGTGGCGCCACGGTGGAAAACACCTTAGGCAAAGCGGCCAACGGCAGCCACAGGCCGGACAGCAGGGCCAGCGGCAGGTACACCAGGTTCACCACCGCCGGCGCCGCGCTGGCCCCCACGTGGCTGCCGATCAGCAGACCGATGGCCCCCAGTGGCACCGCGGCCAGCGCCGCTACCGCCAGCAGCTGCAGGATCTGCAACGGCTGCAGCCGCACGCCACCGAAGGCATGCGCCACCGCGATCAGCAACGCGGCGATAAGCGCGGCAAACAGCACCGCCATCGCCAGCCGCGCCAGCAACGGCGCCGCCGCCGGCAGCGGCAGCGCACGCTTGAGGGTCAGCAGGCCGCCTTCGCGGTCCAGCGCCAGCTGCACGCCAAAGCCGAACAGGGCGGGCGCCATCGCACCGAACACGCAGTAGGTCGCCAGCAGGTACAGCGGTGCGTGGCCACGCCCCAGCAGCACGCCGAACAGCAGGTAGAACAGCACCGGGAACAGCAGCGACGGCAGCACGAAGGCCGGCGTCCGCCAGGTGCGGCGCAGTTCGGCCTGCAGTTCGGCGGCATAGGGGCGCAGCGTGGTGCGCCAACGGCCTGCGCCGGTGGATTCAGGGCGGACGAGGGTGTTCATGCAGCCTCCCGGGTCAGTTCAAGGAATGCGTCGGCCAGGGCGGCGCCCTGCACTTCCAGCTCCTGCAGCTGTGCATCGGCGGCCAGCAGGCGGGCCACCACCGGTTCGGCCGGGCTGGCCAGCAGCAGCAGATGCGCGCCGTCGCGCTGCACCTGCTGCACCCCCGCCCAGCGCTGCACGTCTTCGACAGCCAGCGCGCTGCGGCAGCGGATGCGGCGGGGACGGTCGGCCAGGCGCAGCTCGGCCAAGGGGGCGTCGGCCAGTACCCGGCCGCCCTCCAGCACCACCACGCGCTGCGCCAGGGCCTCGGCCTCCTCCAGGTAATGTGTCGTAAGCAGCACGCCGCCACCTTCGGCCACCCACTGCCGGATCGACTGCCACATCACCTGCCGCGCCTGGATATCCAGGCCCGTGGTCGGCTCGTCCAGGAACAGCACGCGCGGCCGTCCACACAGGGCGATGGCGAACTGCACCGTGCGCTGCTGGCCGCCGGACAGCTGACCGTAGCGGCGGCGGGCCAGATGCTGCAGGCCGGTACGTTGCGGCACCTCGGCCAGCGGCATGGGATCGGGGTAGCAGGCGCTGGCCTGCGCCACCAGTTCATCGACCTGCAGCATCGGCGGCAGGTTGGTGCTCTGCAGCATCACCCCCAGGCCAACGCGGCTGGCGCGCTGCTGCGGATCACCGCCCAGCAGCTGCACCTGCCCGGCATCGGCGCGGCGCAGGCCCAACAGCACGCTGATCGCGGTACTCTTGCCGGCACCGTTGCGGCCCAGCAGCGCCAGCACCTGGCCAGCGCGCACCTGCAGGTCGATGCCGTGCAGCGCGGTGTGGTCGCCATAGTGCACCTGCACCTGCTGCAGATGGGCCAGCGACGGGGGAATCGGATCCATGGGCGGTGCCGGTAGCGGGGACGTTGCCATCCTGTGCCGCCGTGGTCACATCCGGCAGTTGCCGCCGTCAGGAACATCCAATGACAGCTGTCACTGCCCCTGCTGCCGTGCCTGCCGTCATGCTGTGCCGCACGCTCCACCGCCGGAAACGCCGTCGTCTGCCCTTCCGGCCACACCCGCCCGAACGCCTGTGATGGAACGCAATGAACGCTTCTGCCGAATTGTTGAAAGAACTCCGTATCGACCGCAACGCAGCGCCGCCCCCGCGCGGTAGTGGGGGGTCGCGCCGCTGGCTGTGGATCGTGCTGGCCCTGCTGGTGCTGCTGCTGGGGGGCGCGGCCTTCCTGCTGTTCGGCCGCGAACCGGCAGTGGAAGTGAGCACCGCCCCGGCCGTGGCCATCCAGCAGGGCAGCGCCAGCAGTTCGGTGCTCGACGCCAGTGGCTACGTCGTGGCCCGGCGCATGGCCACGGTGTCGGCCAAGATCACCGGCAAGGTGCGCGAAGTCATGATTGAAGAAGGCATGCGGGTGGAGGCAGGCCAGATCATGGCCACCCTGGACCCGATCGATGCCGATGCGCAGCGCAGCCTGTCGGCGTCGCAGGTGCAGGCCGCGCGTGCGCAGGTGGCCGGCCTCGCAGCGCAGCAGCGCCAGGCCGCCGCCGAAGCCAGCCGCCTGCAGGCGCTGGTGGGCCAGCAGCTGGTCTCGCGTTCGCAGTACGACCAGGCCGTCGCCCAGCGCGACAGCCTGCGCGCGCAGCTGGAAACGGCCCAGCGCAACGTCAAGGTCGCCAGCGACCAGCTGGCCATTGCCGACCTGGGCGTGGACAACAACATCGTGCGCGCGCCGTTCTCCGGCGTGGTCACCGCCAAGGCCGCGCAGCCGGGCGAAATCGTCTCCCCCCTGTCTGCGGGCGGCGGCTTCACCCGTACCGGCATCGGCACCATCGTCGACATGGATTCGCTGGAGATCGAAGTCGAGGTCGGCGAGGCCTTCATCGGCCGCGTGCAGCCGAAGATGCCGGTGGAAGCCACGCTCAATGCCTACCCGGAGTGGAAGATTCCGGGCGAGGTGATCGCCATCATTCCCACCGCCGACCGCGGCAAGGCCACGGTGAAGGTTCGCGTAGCGCTGAAGGTGAAGGACCCGCGCATCGTGCCGGAGATGGGCGTGCGGGTCAGCTTCCTGGAACAGGCACAGCCGCAGGCCTCGGCCAGCAAGCCGCAGGGCGTGCGCGTGCCGGATGGCGCAGTGGTTCAGCGCGACGGCGCGTCAGTGGCGTTCGTGCTGGGTGACGCCGACCGCGTGCAGCAGCGCAGCGTGCAGGCCGGCCAGGCGATGGGCAAGGATCGCCAGCTGCTGAAGGGCGTAAGCGCCGGTGAGAGCGTGGTGGTCAGCCCGCCCGACACCCTGCGCGATGGCGCCAAGGTGACCGTGAAGCAAGCGCAGTAACGGCCTGGCGCCCACATGGCGCCGCCGGCAACACCGCTCGACGCATGCCCCGGCCACCGGCCGGTGCGCCTACCCGTTTCCCGCCTTCCGTGGAGAACCACCCATGTCGACCCTGGTTTCACTGCGCAACATCACCAAGACCTACCAACGCGGCCCGGAAAAGGTGCAGGTGCTGCACGGCATCGACCTGGACATCGCCCGCGGTGACTTCGTCGCCCTGATGGGCCCGTCCGGTTCGGGCAAGACCACCCTGCTGAACCTGATCGGCGGGCTGGACAACCCCAGCGGCGGCGAGATCAGCATCGAAGGCGAACGCATCGACCAGATGAGCGGCGGCCAGCTGTCTACCTGGCGCAGCCACCACGTCGGCTTCGTGTTCCAGTTCTACAACCTGATGCCGATGCTGACCGCGCAGAAGAACGTGGAACTGCCGCTGCTGCTGACCCACCTCAGTGCTGCCCAGCGCAAGCGCAACGCCGAGATCGCGCTGACCCTGGTGGGCCTGGCCGACCGCCGCAGCCACCGCCCCAACGAGTTGTCCGGCGGCCAGCAGCAGCGCGTGGCGATCGCCCGCGCCATCGTTTCCGATCCCACCTTCCTGATCTGCGACGAACCCACCGGCGATCTGGACCGGCAGTCGGCCGAGGAGATCCTGGGCCTGCTGCAGCAGCTCAACCGCGAACACGGCAAGACCATCATCATGGTCACCCATGACCCGAAGGCTGCCGAGTACGCCACCCATACGGTGCACCTGGACAAGGGCGAGCTGGCCGACGCCCCGCTGGCCCACTGACGGAGGCCCCGGCGATGAAATACTTCTCCCTGGTGTGGGCACAGCTGTTCCGCAGCCGTACCCGCACACTGCTGACCCTGCTGTCGGTGGTCGCCGCGTTCCTGCTGTTCGGCATGCTCGATTCGGTCCGCGTGGCCTTCAATTCCGGTGGCAGCGTGGAAGGTGCCAACCGCCTGATCGTCGCCTCGCGCCTGTCCATCACCCAGTCGCTGCCGATCCGCCTGGAAACCCAAGTGCGGCAGGTGGCCGGCGTGCGCGACGTGGCCTATGGCATGTGGTTCGGCGGCATCTACCAGGACCCGAAGAACTTCTTCCCCAACTTCTCGGTGTCGCCCAACTACTTCGATGTCTACCGCGAACTGCAGATCGACCCGACGCAGCTGGAAGACTGGAAGCAGACCCGCACCGGCGCCATCGTCGGCGAAACGCTGGCCAAGCAGTTCGGCTGGAAGATCGGTGACACCATTCCGCTGCAGGCCACCATCTTCCCGCGTGGCGGCAGCAACGACTGGCCGCTGGAACTGAAGGGCATCTACCGTTCCAAGGACCGCGCGCAGGCCGGCAACGAAGAACGCCAGTTGATGATGAACTGGAAGTACTTCGACGAATCCAACGACTACATCAAGAACCAGGTGAGCTGGTACACCGTCACCCTGGACAATCCGGACCAAGCCTCGCGCGTGGCCCAGGCCATCGATGCAATCTCGGCCAACTCCGACCACGAGACCAAGACCCAGACCGAATCGGCGTTCCAACAGGCCTTCGTCAAGCAGTTCGCTGATATTGGCATGATCGTGACCTCGATCATGGGCGCGGTGTTCTTCACCCTGCTGCTGCTGACCGGCAACACCATGGCCCAGGCCGTGCGCGAACGCGTGCCTGAGCTGGCCACGCTGAAGACGCTGGGCTTCAAGGACAGCACCGTGCTGGCGCTGGTGATGGTGGAATCGGTGCTGTTGATCGGCCTGGGCGGCCTGATCGGCATGGGCCTGGCCGCGCTGATCCTGCCGGCGATCGGGCCGAAGAGCATGGGCATGCTGCCGCCCCACGTCCCCACGCCCACCTGGCTGGTGGGGCTGGGCCTGATCGTGGTGATCGGCATCATCGTCGGGCTGCTGCCGGCGTTGCGCGCCAAGCGCCTGAAGATCGTCGACGCACTGGCCGGCCGCTGAGGAGCACACCCCATGAAGAAACTCAAGAAGTGGTTGAGCAACGCCTTCACCGTGTTGCTGCTGGCGGTGGGCCTGGCGCTGTGGATCGGCCTGCCGTGGTTCGGTGTGCTGGCCGTGGCCGTGCTGGTCGCGCTATGGCTGCTGCTGACCCGCAGCGGGCGGCTGGCGCTGGCGGCGACCCGTATCGGCGTGGCCAGCCTGCCGCAGCGCTGGGGCGCGTCCTCGGTGATCGTGGTCGGCATCGCCGGCGTCGTCGGCGTGCTGGTGGCCATGCTGGCCATGGGCGAAGGCTTCCAGGCCACGCTCAGCAATACCGGCGATGACACCACCGCCATCGTGCTGCGCGGCGGCTCGCAGGCGGAAACCAACTCGGTCATCACCCGCGAACAGGTGCCCACCCTGTCCACCCTGCCCGGCGTGGCGCGCGATGGCGAAGGCCGCCCGCTGCTGTCACCGGAACTGTCGCAGGTGGTGAACCTGGTCTCGCGCGCCGACGGCACCGACGTCAACGCGCAGTTCCGCGGCGTCGGCCCGCAGGCCTGGGCCGTGCATGACAAGGTGAAGATCGTGCAGGGCCGCAGGTTCAACGCGGGCCTGCGCGAGATCGTGGTCGGCCAGGGCGCGCAGGGCCAGTTCCGCAACATGGAAGTGGGCAAGACCCTCACCCTGGGCAACCAGAGCTGGACCGTGGTGGGCGTGTTCGCCACCGGCGATGCGCACGATTCGGAACTGTGGACCGACGCCGACACCCTGGCCACCACCTACCAGCGCAGTGCGTGGCAGTCGATCAGCGTGCGCACCGAAGGCAAGCCGGGCTTCGAGCAGTTCAAGGCCGCCGTCGCCGCCGATCCGCGCCTGAAGCTGGATGTGGAAACCACCCGTGCGTACTACAGCAAACAGGGGGGCGGGCTGACCAAGCTGATCGACATCCTTGGCAAGGTGATCGGCACGATCATGGCGGTGGGCGCGGTGTTCGGCGCGCTCAACACCATGTATGCGGCCGTGGCCACGCGTGCGCGCGAGATCGCCACCATGCGCGCGATCGGCTTCCGCAGCCTGCCGGTGGTGACCGCGGTGATGCTGGAAACCATGCTGCTGGCACTGCTGGGCGGGCTGCTGGGCTGCGCCGTGGCGTGGCTGGTGTTCAATGGCTACAGCGTGTCCACGATCGGCAGCAACTTCAGCGCGGTGGTGTTCAAGTTCCATGTGTCGCCGGAGCTGCTGTGGACCGGCTTGAAGTGGGCACTGGGCATCGGCCTGGTCGGCGGTCTGTTCCCGGCGCTGCGTGCGGCGCGGTTGCCGATCACTACGGCGCTGCGCGAGACCTGATCAACGCACAGATGTACGGCGTGGTGGATGGAAACGGGCGAAGCGAAGGCTTCGCCCGTTTTTTTTGGCGCGTCATCCACGCATGGCGTGGATGAACCGGCGCACACCACGCGCATTACAGATCACCCACCACCGGCCGCTATCGATGCCTCTGCGCACGCAAAACACGCCCTGCGTGATGCCGCGCACACACAACCTGTGGATTGTTGGTTGCGATTCATGTTCGCGCGCATGTGACACGCCGGGACAAACAGTTACGAATGAAAACACTCTAGAATCGCGCCCCCCACGTTGGTTTGCAGCACCCTCCGCGCCCACAGAACGGGCGCATGTTTTTTCTGAAACACGAGATTTCACGGATGTCCCTGAAGACCACCCCGCTGCGCAACGCCATCGTCATCGCGCTTGCTGCCAGCTGCACCACCCCCGCCTTCGCACAGGATGCGGGTGACACCACCACCAACCTCGACCGCATCGAAATCACCGGCTCGCGCATCCGCCAGGCCAGTGTCGAAACCGCCCAGCCGGTAGTTGCGCTCAACCGCGCCGAGATCGAGAAGAAGGGCTACGTCAACGTTGCCGACATCCTGCAGGACGTGACCGCTGCCGGTTCGCCGAGCATGAGCCGCGCGTCCTCGCTGACCTCCTCGCGCGATTTCGGCGGCATGTATGTCAGCCTGCGCAACCTGGGCCCGGAACGCAGCCTGGTGCTGATCGACGGCCGCCGCATGGGCGTCAGCGCCGGCGGTTATTCGGACCTGGCCTCCATTCCTTCGGCCATCGTCGAGCGCGTGGAAGTGCTGACCGACGGCGCTTCGGCGCTGTACGGCTCGGACGCCATCGCCGGTGTGGTCAACATCATCACCCGCAAGAACTTCGACGGTGGCGAAGCCAGCGTCTACGTCGGCCAGTACGGTGAAGGCGACGGCCAGAAGCGCTCCTACAGCGCCACCTTCGGCAAGACCTTCGACCGCGGCTGGTTCAGCGTGGGTGCCGAGCGCACCAAGGAAGACGAAGTGATGGGCGGCGCGCGCGAGTTCAGCCGCTACGTCAATGGCCCGCGCCACCCCAATGATGGCCTGAACGGCACCACGCCGTGGGGCAGCGTCACCGTCGGTGGCAAGGCACTGACCGTCGGCCCGGGCGGTGACCCGACCGATGCGGCGAACTTCCACGCGCCGAACCCGGCCGATGGTGCCAACACCAAGACCAACATGAGCCTGCTGACCGGCCTGGAGCGCACTTCGGTGTTCGCCAACGGTGGCTTCTCGTTCACCGACAACCTGCGCCTGGTTGCCGATGCGATGTACAGCAAGCGCGAATCGACCAAGCACCTGGCCGGCTACCCGTACTCGGTCACCGCTGCGCAGGCGCGCAACGGCACCCGTGCCGCCCTGTCCAAGGACAGCGCGTTCAACCTGTGGGGCCAGGACGTGCTGTTCTCGCACCGCACCGAAGAGATGCTGCGCGGCACCGAGAACACCCTGGAAACCAAGCGCGGCAGCCTGGGCCTGGAAGGCAGCTTCGAAACCGGTTCGCGTTACTGGGACTGGAACGTCAGCTACACCTACAACCGCAATGAAGGCGAGCGCGTCGGCACCGGCAGCATGTACCAGCCGAACGTGAACCAGGCCGTGGGCCCGTCGTTCATCGAGAACGGCGTGGCGTACTGCGGCACCCGCGATGCAGTGATCGCCGGCTGCGTGCCGTGGAACCCGGCCGCGCCGATGGGCTACACCGGCCCGGGCTCGCTGAGCAACCAGGACGTGCAGGACTATCTGTTCGCCCGCTTCGTGGACAAGAGCCAGACCACCACCAAGGTGGCCAGCGCCAACATCTCCGGTTCGCTGTTCTCGCTGCCGGCCGGCGACATCATGGCCGCGATGGGCTTCGAGCACCGCACCGAGGAAGCGCGCTACACCCCGGACTTGATGGTGCAGAACGGCCAGATCGCCGGCACCAGCGGCCAGCCGACCCAGGGCGACTACTCGCTCAACGAGGTCTACCTGGAACTGCAGGTGCCGCTGCTGGCCGACATGGCCTTTGCCCGTGAACTGTCGCTGGACGTGGCCGGTCGTTATTCGGACTACAACAACTTCGGTTCCACCACCAACAGCAAGTTCGGCCTGAAGTGGAAGCCGATCGACAGCCTGCTGGTGCGCGCCACCTACGGCACCGGCTTCCGTGCGCCGACCGTGGACGACCTGTACGGCGGCACCGTCAGCAGCCGCGATTCGTTCACCGATCCGTGCGATACCTCGTTCGGCACCGCCGCCACCAGCGCCACCGTGGCAGCCCGTTGCAAGGCGCTGAACGTGCCGGCCAACTTCCGCCAGCTCAACAGCGATGGCAGCGTGGCCAGCAAGCCGGGCCAGCAGGCCACCACCGATTTCAATTCGGGTTCCAACCCGAACCTGAAGCCGGAAACCGCCAAGACCTGGACCGTCGGCCTGGTCTACAGCCCCGACTTCGTGCAGGGCCTGGACGTGAGCCTGGACTGGTGGAAGATCCGCATCGACAACGCCATCGTTGGCGAGTCGGCCACCAACATCCTGGAACAGTGCTACGTGCAGGGTTCGGACGCTGCGTGCGGCCGCTTCACCCGCGGCAGCAACGGCCAGGTCAATGCGCTGGACCGTTCGCTGGTCAACGCCGGCTACCGCGAAACCGCTGGCTATGACATCAGCGCGCGCTACCGCCTGCCGGAAACCGCGTTCGGCAAGTTCGCCGTCACCTGGAACACCACCTACACCGACTACCTGGAGCAGCGTAACGACAACGCCGCTACCACCCCGGTGGAACAGCTGACCAGCTGGGGCGGCAACTTCCGCGTGCGCTCGACCTTCAACCTGGACTGGCAGTACGGCAACCTGGGCATCGGTTGGACCGCGCGCTACTACTCCAGCATGAAGGAGAAGTGCTCCTACATGGACGAGTGCAACATGCCGGGCTTCAGCTCGGCCTACACCGATGCCTCGCCGACCAACAAGGTGGGTTCGAACACCTTCCACGACCTGCAGGTGCGTTACGCACTGCCGTGGGATGGCACCGTTTCGCTGGGCCTGAACAACGTGTTCGACCACCAGGGTCCGATCATGTACAGCCAGCCGAACAGCAGCTTCGTCTACTACGGCGGCTTCGACATCGGTCGTTTCATGTACATGAAGTACCAGCAGCGCTTCTAAGCCTGCACCCGCGTTCCCGTTCCGGCCAACTCTCTCCTGGCCGGAGATGGAAGCAGAACGGCGCCCTTCGGGGCGCCGTTCTTTTTTTCCGGGGTCCCGCGGTCCCGGGGTCGGATCCCTTCGCATGGCGAAGGGCTCTGACCCCATCGCTTCCCCAGGGTTCGGGGGTCAGATCCCTTCGCGTTGCGAAGGGATCCGACCCCGCGCCGCGCGCATCGCCCGCACGTTCTCGGCCACGAACAGCACCAGTCCGGCCCAGATCACCGCAAAGCCGATCGCCTTGCCGGTGTCGAACGCTTCATGGAAGAAGAACACGCCCAGCAGCAGCTGCAGGCTGGGCGCGATGTACTGCAGGATGCCGACCAGCGACAGCGGAATGCGCTTCACCCCGTAGGCGAAACCGATCAATGGCACGGCCGTGACCACGCCGCCAAAGATCAGCAGCAGGTCGTTGCGCCAGCCCCAGCCATGGAAGAACGCGCCGCCATGGCCGTTCTCGGCCCAGATCGCAAAGCCCAGCGCCGGCAGGAACAGGTACAGGCTTTCCACCCCCAGGCCAGCCACCGGATCGACCGACACCAGCTTGCGCAGCAGCCCGTACAGCCCGAACGAGCAGGCTAGGCCCAGCGCGATCCACGGCGGCGTGCCCGCATCGACGGTCAGCCAGGCCACGCCCACGGCGGCCATGCCGACCGCCACCCACTGCAGGCGGCGCAGCCGTTCCTTCAGCACCAGCACGCCCAGCAGCACGTTCACCAGCGGGTTGATGAAGTAACCCAGGCTGGTTTCGATCACGTGCCCGGCGTTCACCGCCCAGATGTACAGGCCCCAGTTGAAGGCAATGGTCAGGCTGGACACGGCCAGGATCGGCAGCGCGCGTGGCTGCGCGGCGATCTTCTGCCACCAGCCCAGGCGTGCGCTCAGCAGCAGCCAGGCCACCACCAGCACGGTGGACCAGATGATGCGGTGGGCGATGATCTGGAACGACGGCACCTCGTTGAGCAGGTGCCAATACACGGGCACCAGCCCCCACAGCACGAAGGTGGAGGCGGTGACCAATAGGCCGCGGCGTTGTTCTTTCTCGTCGATGCTCACTTCTTCATGCTCACTTCTTGGTGCTCATTTCTTTCGGGTCCGGGCCATGGTCAGCACCACCACGCCCAGCAGGATGACCGCCATGGCCAGGAAATCACGCCAGCCGAAGCGCTCGCCATTCAATGCCGCGCCCAGCAGCACCGCGATCACCGGGTTTACGTAGGCGTAGCTGCCGGCCAGCGCCGGTCGCACGTTGTGCAGCAGCCACACATAGGCGGTGAAGGCCACGATGGAGCCGAACACGCACAGATAGGCCATCGCCAGCAGGCCACCGGTATCGGGCAGCGTGGTCGGGCGCTCGCCCACCGCCAAGCCGATCAGCACCAGCAGCACGCCGCCGCACACCATCTGTCCAGCGGCGGTCATGAACGGGCCGGGCAGATCCAGCCCGCGCGCCCAGACCGAGCCGAACGCCCAGCCGATCGGGGCGATCAGCAGCAGTACCAGCCCGGTGGGCGAAGCGGTCAGGCTGCTGCCCGCGTTCAGCCACACCACGCCTAGGAAGCCCACCGCGATGCCCAGCCACTCGCCACGGCTGGCGTGCTGGCCGCGCAGCGCGGAAAACAGCGCCATCCACAGCGGCACCGAGGCCACCGCTGTGGCGGCCAGGCCCGACGACACCTCACGCTCGGCCAGCACCACCATGCCGTTGCCCAGCACCAGCATGGTCACCCCCATGATGACCAGGTTGCGCCACTGCCGCAGGGTCGGCCGGGGCAGCTTCCAGAACACCCGCAGGGCCAGGTACATCAGCCCACCGGCAATGATGAAGCGACTGCCGGACACCATGGTCAGCGGCAGCGCACCGCCGTGCAGGGCCTTGGCAATGCCCAGATAGGTGGACCCCCAGACCACGTAGACCAGCAGCAACGCCAACGCAACAAGGCCGCCCCGGGGGGCAGCCGCAGAAGAAACAGGGGGAGCCGACATGACGCACCAGAAAGCCGGGGGAAGCCGGATTCTAGAGGGTTCGGCTGCAATGCGTACGACGATCTAGCTATGGTCCCTCCCCCCCAGCGCTGTCATCCTGTGCGGTCCCATGCCCTGCCCCGCCTGTTCCGGCACCTGGCGTTGACATGGGATGCAGTACCCAGGAGGCTGACCGCCAGCGCCCCGCGCGCGGCTGGCACCGATCTTTCCCGCACGGAAGCGCCGCATCGAGGATCCCCAACCGGATGAGCACCACGTCCCATTCCGCTGTCCCCAGCACCGACGGCGCCGCGCTGCGCCGGTCGATCTCCAATACCCTCAAAGGCTCCGCCGGCAATCTGGTGGAGTGGTATGACGTCTACGTGTACTCGGTGTTCGCCGTGTACTTCGAATCGCAGTTCTTCTCGCCCGAAGACAAGAACTCCACCATGTACGTGTGGGCGATCTTCGCCGCCACGTTCCTGATGCGCCCCATCGGTGCCTGGTTCTTCGGCCGCTTCGCCGATCGCCATGGCCGCCGCCTGGCACTCACCGTGTCGGTCACCCTGATGGCCGTCTGCTCGTTCCTGATCGCCATTACCCCCACCGCGGCCAGCATCGGCATCTGGGCGGCGATCATCCTGCTGTTCGCCCGGCTGCTGCAGGGCTTTGCCACCGGTGGTGAGTACGGCGCCAGCGCCACCTACATGTCCGAGGCCGCCATTCCCGGCCGCCGCGGCTTCCTGTCCTCGTTCCACTACGTCACCCTGGTCGGTGGCCATGTGCTGGCCCAGCTCACCCTGTTCCTGATGCTTACTGTCTGGGGCAAGCCGGAAATCTCCGAGTTCGGCTGGCGCATCGCCTTCGGCATCGGCGGTATCGCGGCTGTCGTGGTGTTCTGGCTGCGCCGTGGCATGGACGAGACGATGGAAGAATCGTCGATCGAAGCCGCGCGCGAAGGCAAGGCCAAGAAGTCCGGTTCGATGTACGAACTGTTCGTGCACCAGTGGCGCCCGCTGCTGCTGTGCTTCCTGATCACCGCCGGCGGCACCATTGCCTTCTACACCTACTCGGTGAACGGCCCGAAGATGATCCAGAGCGCGTTCGCCGCCGACGACCCGATGACCGCCACCCTGGTCAACCTGGGCGTGCTGACGTTCCTGATGGTGCTGCAGCCGGTCGGCGGCTGGCTGTCGGACATCATCGGCCGCAAGAGCCTGCTGGTGTTCTTCGGCGTGGGCGGCGTGCTGTACAGCTGGTACCTGATCACCCAGCTGCCGCACCAGCACGATGCCACCCTGGCCTTCCTGACCCTGGCGCTGGGCTTCGTCATCCTCACCGGCTACACCTCCATCAACGCCGTGGTGAAGGCCGAACTGTTCCCCGCCCATGTGCGTGCACTGGGCGTGGGCCTGGGCTACGCGCTGGCCAATTCGCTGTTCGGTGGCACCGCGCCGCTGCTGTACCAGGGCGCGCTGAAGACCGGCCATGTGGATTGGTTCGCCATCTACGTCACCGCCACGATCGCGGTATCGTTGGTGGTCTATGTGTTCTTCCTTACCAACAAGGGCCCGAACTGGCTCGACGGCACCCGCAAGTAACGGTGCAGTTCTGATGGCAGCCACCGGTGCAATGCCGGTGGCTGCGGTTTACCCGGCCACCCCACTGATGTGGGTGGCACTGGGCACGGCCCTGGCCACGATGCTGGCCTGGCTGCTGCGACGCCCTCCCGCGCAGGCCGCATGGCCGCGTATCGGGTTCGGCATCGCCCTGCTGCTGTTCTGCATTGCCCTGCTGGTGGCGCTGGTCACGGTGCTGGGCGGCGATACCACGCCCATGAACCTGCAACTGCATCGCGGTGAGAATCCCGGCCGTGCGCTGGCGCCCGGTCCGCGGGCCGGCCTGTATGTAGTCGCCCTGCTCGCCAGCGCCTGGGGCGCATGGCGGTTGCTTCGTGGCCGCAGCTAACGGCGGCTGGGTAGAGCCGGCTGGGTAGAGTCGACTGGGTAGAGTCGACTGTTAGTCGACTGCCTTCCCGTCCGACGCATGAAACCCGCGCTTCGCGCGAAGTCGACTAACAGTCGACTCTACCGCAGGCGTCATTGGGCCGTTGTCGTACCGCAGGCGTCATTGCGCCGTTGCCGTACCGCAGGCGTCATGGCGCCGTTGCCATATCGCAGGCGTCATTGCGCCGTTGCCGTACCGCAGGCGTCATTGCGCCGTTGCCATATCGCAGGCGTCATGGCGCCAATGTCATACCGCAGGTGTCATGGCGCCGATGTCATATCGCCCACGTCACGGCGCCGGTGCCATATCGCCATCGTCATGGCGACGTGGTCATACCCACATCGCCACGGCCGATATCAGCACTCCCCCATCAGCGGCGGGCGGCTTCGCTCTTCTCGCGGGCGCCGCGGAATTCCGAGGCTTCTTCCCAGGTCGGCCAGCGGCGGCTGTTGGCCAGCTCGGCGCCCAGGTCGTACACCAGCAGCGTGTCGGCGGCATGGCCGGCCGGGTCCCAGCTGGGGGTCCAGGCATCGCAGGCCTGGTGGTAGCAATCGGCGAAGTACTTCTCGCGCAGCGCGCGGCCGGCTTCCACGCCACCGTCCAGCTTGTCCAGGCCCGGGCCGATGGTGATGGCCGGCACGCCCAGGCGGGCGAAGGCGAAGTGGTCAGCGCGGTAGAAGAAGCCGGCTTCCAGATTGGGGTCGGGGCTGTAGCTGCGGCCACGGGCCTTGGCGACACGCTCCAGATCTCCTTCCAGCGACACGCGGCCCTTGCCCCACGAAGCGATATCGCGGGTGGCACCGTCGGGGCTGAACATTTCGATGTTCAGCACGGCGGCGGTCTTTTCCAGCGGTGCCAGCGGGTGCGTCGCGTAGTAGCTGGCGCCCAGCAGGCCCTTTTCTTCAGCGGTCAGGGCCACGAAAAACAGCGTGCGCTGCGGCTGCGGGCCGGCGGCGAACACCCGGCCCAGTTCCAGCACGGTGGCCACGCCGGTGGCGTTGTCGATCGCACCGCGGCGGATGCGGTCGCCCTTGGCGTCGGGCTGGCCGATGCCGAAGGCGTCCCAGTGCGCCGAGAAGATCACCGCTTCATCGCCATGCTCGCCACCGGGCAGCTTGGCCACCACGTTGCGAGTGACCACCTGCTCGCGCTTCAGTGCGAACTCCGCGCTCAGCCGCGCGTTGTCCAGCAGCACCGGGCGGAAATCGGCCTGCATGGCCTTGCGCTTCTCGGCATCGAAATCCAGGCCGGCATCGGCGAAGATCGCCTCGGCCAGCGAACGCTGCATCCAGCCACGCAGCGGCGTGTGCTGGGCCATCGCCTCGGCGTTGCTGCGCTCGATGTCAAACAGCGGCGAGGTGCCCGAACTCTTCACCGTGGCCCAGCCGTAGGCGGCCGGCGCGGTCTCGTGCACGATCAGCACGCCTTCGGCGCCACGGCGCGCGGCTTCCTCGAACTTGTAGGTCCAGCGGCCGTAGTAGGTCACCGCCTTGCCATCGAACGCGCCCGGCGCATCAGCCTCGAAGTCGGCATCGTTGATCAGCACCACGGCGATCTTGCCGTGCAGGTCCACGTCCTTGTAGTCATTCCAGTGGCGTTCCGGCGCATCAATGCCATAGCCGACGAACACCAGCGGCGCATTCTTGATCTGCACGCGCTTGCGCGGCTGCAGGCTCTGCAGGGTCACGTCCTCACCGTTCACCAGCGCACGCGTACCGCCCTTCAGCGCCAGGCTGGCCTTGGCCGCGCCATCCAGCTGCGCACGTACCAGCGGCACCGGCTGCACCCAGCTGCCATCGACGCCACCGGGCTGCAGGCCGTAGCTGCGGAACTGTTCGATCAGGTACTGCACGGTGCGCTCTTCGCCTGCCGTGGCCGGGGCGCGGCCTTCGAACTCGTCCGAGGCCAGCACACGCACGTGGCGCGACAGCGCCTGCGGATCGATGCCGCCACCGGGCAGGTCGTTGGCCGCATGGGCCAAGCCCCCGACGAACAGGCAGGACGACAGCAGCAACACGCGCATCGGATTCACGGCAATACCACGGCAGGAAGGGGATGCCCCGCAGTGTAGCGTGACAGTGCGATGACGGCGTGCGTTGCGTTCAGCGACGCACGCGATCCAGCCAGCAGGCCAGGCCCTGCGCGTTCAATTCGATATCCATGGCCAGCACCTCGGCCACCGCGGCCTGGTCCAGCGCGCAGCCATGCGCCTGCGCGCGTTCCAGGTACAACGCCTGCAATGCCGCCAGCAGGCAGCGATGGCGATCGGGCCGGCCGTCGCATTGGCGGCCGATGGTGGCCATGGCATCGATCTGCTCGACCAGGTCTGCGGCCAGCGCCTGCACCTGCTGCACCCGTCCGTAGTGGGTCAGGTACATCGCCTGCGGGTCGTAGCCCAGCATGCGCTGGATCGACGCCTTCATCGCCTCGGGGTCGAACTGCACCGGCGAGGACGTAGGGAAGATGAAGGCGCCCTTGGCACTGTCCAGTTCGCGGTAGGAAATACCGAAGGTATCGCCGGTGAACCAGCTGCGGCTGCGCGCATCCCACACGCAGTAGTGGTGCAGGGCATGGCCGGGCGTATGCAGCAGCAACAGCTCGCGTCCCGCAAGATCGATGCGGTGGCCATCATCGGCCACCACCACGCGATGTTCGGCAATGGGTTCGATACGGCCGTAGCTGCGCGCGATTTCCTCGGCGCCGTACACCGCGGTGGCGCCGGCGATCAGCCGGGTGGGGTCGATCATGTGCGGTGCACCACGCGGATGCAGCACGGCGCGGGCGTTGGGCAGCTGCTGCATCAGCAGGCCGGCGCCGCCGGCGTGGTCCAGGTGCACGTGGGTCAGCAGCAGCCAGTCCACCGCTTCCGGGCCCAGCCCTGCATCGGCCAATGCCTGCAGCATCGCGGGTACCGACAGGCCGGTACCGCAATCGACGAAGGCGGCACGACCGTTTTCCACGATCAGGTAGGCGGCATCGAACTGCGCCCGCTGGAAACCGGTATCGATGGTGTGGATGCTGGGGTCGGCGGTCATCGGCACGCACCTGGCAGGTGGCGGAACAGACGCCCATGGTAGGCCGCCGCGGGGGACCGGTTCGATGCGGCTTTGGTCGGAGACTGCACGGGGGCCGGGGGTAGAGTCGACTGTCAGTCGACGTCGCGCGAAGCGCGGATTGTTGGCGATGCCCTGCAGGAGAGCAGTCGACCCACGGTCGACGCTACCTTTTTAGGTACCTCGGCCGCAGCAGCAGCGCCAGCACCAGTACCGCCAGGAAGGCGCCGTAGGCGTACAACACGGCCAGCACCTGCGGCCAGATCGGGCCGGCACCGGCCTGCACCAGGCCGATATGGTGGCCCCACAGCATGGCCAGGATGCTCAACAGGAAGGCCAGCACCAGGCTGGCGCTGTCGAACACGCGCCGCCGCAGGCTGCGCGGCTGGCGCGGGAACAGCCAGAACAGGCTGCCCAGCAGCAGGAACCAGGGCAGGAACAACAGCAGCGACAACCAGGCCATTGCAGACTCCCCCTGTCCTTGCATCAGGTCTGTAGCGTCGAGCCATGCTCGACTTCCCTTCTGTAGAGTCGAGCCATGCTCGACTGGCGCATCAACAGCAGTCGAGCATGGCTCGACTCTACAAGGAAGGGCCAGGTTACTCGGCGCGCAGCACCGCCAACGCGGCCAGCACGGCCTCAACTTCGGCTTCCAGCTTGAACAGCTCGCTCTGCAGCGCGTCGCCCTGCTCGGCCTGCTTCAGCACGGCAATCAGCTGGCCGGCATCGCGCGGCGAATCGAAGCCTTCGCTCTGGATCAGCAGCGTGCCGTCGCCGGCGGTCAGCTTGAAGTAGAAGCGGCCGTCCTTTTCGCGGTACTGCTTGAACAGCGGCGGGGCCACGCGGGCCACGCCGGCATCTTCGCTGGCGATGTCGCCTGCGCTGGACAGATCGCGCAGGCCGACGGCATGGCGCAGTTCGTCCAGCAGCGGCATGGCCAGCTGTTCGCGCAGCTGCTGGCCACGGCGCTTCAGCAGCGCCTCGATCTTCTCCGGCTCGGCCATCAGCGCGTTGTAGCGCTCGCGCAGCGGCGACAATTCGCTGTCGATACGCTCGAACAGCTGCTGCTTGGCATCGCCCCAGCTGATGCCCTCGGCGAAGGCCTGGGCAAACGCCGCAGTCTGCTCGGCGGTGGCGAACGCCTGGTACATCTGGAACAGCGCCGAACCTTCGGTGTCCTTCGGTTCGCCCGGTGCGCGCGAATCGGTCAGGATCGAGAACACCAGCTTCTTCAGCTCTTCGCGCGGGGCGAACAGCGGAATGGTGTTGTGGTAGCTCTTGCTCATCTTGCGGCCGTCCAGGCCGGCCAGGGTGGCCACCTGTTCGTCGATCACCACCTCGGGCAGCGGGAAGTACTCCTTGCCGTACACGTGGTTGAAGCGCTGGGCGAAGTCGCGCGCCATTTCGATGTGCTGGATCTGGTCGCGGCCGACCGGCACCTGGTGGGCCTTGAAGATCAGGATATCCGCGGCCATCAGCACCGGGTACATGAACAGACCAGCGCTGACGCCGGCATCTTCATCCACGCCTTCTTCGCGGTTCTTGTCCACCGCGGCCTTGTAGGCATGGGCACGGTTGAGGATGCCCTTGCTGGCAATGGCGGTCAGGAACCACATCAGTTCGGTGGTTTCGCGGATATCGCTCTGCCGGTAGAACCAGACGTGTTCCGGGTCCAAGCCGCAGGCCAGCCAGCTGGCGGCGATTTCCAGGGTCGCGCGCTGGGTGCGCTGCGGGTCCTGGGCCTTGATCAGGCTGTGCAGGTCGGCCAGGAAAAAGAAGCTTTCGATATCCGGGGCGCGGCTGGCGGCGATCGCGGGGCGGATGGCGCCAACGTAGTTGCCCAGATGGGGCGTGCCGGAGGGGGTGATGCCGGTAAGGACTCGGGTCGTCATGACTGCGTGCGGAAACCTTCGATGAACGGGGCCAGTTTACCGCGTGCCGGGCCAACCCCGTTGTGGCTGGCCATGCGTTTGTTCACTCGAGCCCACCGGAGACCTGCCATGAAGCGCCTGCTGCCCCTGCTGCTGATCCTGCCCCTGGCCGGCTTCCGGCCCGCCCCGCCGCCGTCGGCCCCCTACCCGCAACAGCCGGTGCGCATGGTGCTGGTGGACCGCGACCGCGATACCGAACTGCGCAGCTACGCCGCCGACGGCCAGCGCTGGGTGGCGGGGGAACGCGGCCACCGCTATGCCGTGCGCCTGTACAACGACAGCCCGCGGAGGGTACTGGTGGTGCTGTCGGTGGATGGCATCAATGCCATTTCCGGCGAGGATGCCGACCCGTCGCAGACCGGCTACGTGCTCAACCCGGGCCAGAGCGCGGACATCACCGGCTGGCGCAAGAGCCAGGACGAGGTGGCCCAGTTCGTCTTCAGCAGCCCCGGCGGCAGCTACGCCAGCCGCACCGGGCGGCCGGACAACATCGGCGTGGTCGGCATGGCGGTGTTCGAAGAGGCCTACCGCTGGCGCCCCACCCCGCGCCCGCCGCTGCGCCACCTGCCGCCGGCACCGGCCGCGCCGGCCCCGGCAGCCGAGTCTGCCGCGGCCGATGCCAGCGCCAGCCGCATGGAAAGCAGCACTGCTAGCAAGGCGCGCAGCCAGGCGCCGGCGCTCGGCACCGGCCATGGCGAGCGCGAGTACTCGCAGGTGCGCGACACCCAGTTCGAGCGCGCCAGTCGTACGCCCGCCCAAGTGGTGCAGCTGCGCTACGACAGCGCCCGCAACCTGCGCGCACGCGGCATCCGCCTGGATGCACCGTCGCGCCTGCCGCTGGAACCGCAGGCCTTCCCCAACCGCTATGTGCCCGATCCGCCGGCGCGCTGAGCGCACACAGCACAAGGCCCGCACCGTGGGGATGCGGGCCTTGTGCGTGGGGCTGACGGTGGAGCGTCAGTGGAAATCAGGTCAGTGGAAATCGGGGTAGTCCTTGCGCATCGCTTTCTCGAAATCGCGCACTTCATCTTCGGCGCGGTCACGGGCCCAGCCATAGCGTTCCTGCAGGCGCCCGGCCAGGTACTCGGCATTGCCTTCGGCCACCTTGAAATCGTCGTCGGTCAGATCGCCCCACTTGGCCTGGGCCTTGCCCTTCAGCTGCGACCACTTGCCGGAAATGATGTCTTTGTTCATGGCAGGATTCCTTCGGTTGCGACGGCGTTGTTACCGTGGCTGCAGCTTCGCGCAGTGCCTGTTGCAGCGCGGTCAACCGGCCATGAAAGCCCTGCTCACCTGCTTGAATCGTTCACTACCCAGCGCCGTGCACGGCGCCTGCACGCGCGCACGAAAAAGGCCGGGACATGCCCGGCCTTTCCGTGTGTCGCACCACCGCAGGCTCAGTTGCCCTTGGCGGCATCCTCGACCTTTTCGCCAGCCTTCTGCACATCCTTGCCGGCACCGGCAACGGTATTGCAGCCGGACAGCATGGCCACCGAGAACATCGACAACAGCATCAGGGCAACTACACGCTTCATGAGCTTCTCCTTGGGTTGGCCGCTACACCGCGCACATCGCGGGTCGGATTCTGTCGGTTGGCGGCGGCATCCGAAGGCACCGCCGTCGCTTGACGTGCAATCTGGCGGCAACGGCGTGGAGCGAGTGTGAACGGCGCAGCGGGCCATTCAGACTGCGGCAGGCAGGCTCAGTCGCGCATCAGGGTGGATTTGCCGAACAGGCTCTCCACCAGGTCCACGGCCAGCTCGGCGGTGGTGTTGTGGTTGTCCAGCAGCGGGTTCAATTCCACGATGTCCAGCGAGCCCATGCGGCCGCTGTCGGCGATCATTTCCATCACCAGCTGCGCCTCGCGGTAGTTCACCCCGCCCGGCACGGTGGTACCCACGCCGGGGGCGATGCTGGGGTCCAGGAAATCCACGTCGAAGCTGACATGCAGGTGGGTGTTTTCATCCACACCGGCCAGCGCCGCTTCCACCGTGCGCTTCATGCCGTTCTCATCGATGTAGCGCATGTCGTACACATCAACGCGGTGGGTCTTGATCAGGCGCTTCTCGTCCGGGTCCACCGAGCGGATGCCGATCTGGTGCACCTGGGTGGGGGCGATGGCCGGGGCGCTGCCGCCCAGTCGGGTCAGTTCGTCTGGGCCCAGGCCACACAGGCAGGCCACCGGCATGCCGTGGATGTTGCCCGACGGGGTCACATCGCTGGTGTTGAAATCCGAATGCGCATCCAGCCACAGCACGCGCAGGGTCTTGCCCTGCTCGCGGCACCAGCGCGCCACGGCGGTGATTGAACCGATGCCCAGGCAGTGGTCGCCGCCCAGCATGATCGGCATGCGCCCGGCCTGCAGTTCTGCGTAGCTGGCCTCCATCAGCGCGCGGTTCCAGGCCACCACTTCATCCAGGTGGCGGTAGCCGGCCACCGGTGCGGTCCACGGATTGCGCGGGCCGTCCAGGTTGCCCAGGTCGCGCACGTCCACGCCACGCGCGGCCAGCGCCTCCGGCAGGCCCGCCACGCGCAGGGCTTCCGGCCCCAGCCGCGCCCCGCGATGGCCCGCGCCCACGTCGGTGGGTACGCCGATCAGGGTGACGGAAATGGGATGGGCCATGGGTGCCTCCTGCGAACGAAAAAGAAGCCCAGTCTAGCCAGAGACATGTGACACCACTCGCGGCGGTGCAGCAGGAGCACAGTCGCGTTCAATCTGCCTGATCGCTAGAGAATGGCCGCCGCCCAACGCTCGGTGTGAAACACGCGCTTCTTCAGCACATCGATCCGCCACTGCCCACCCACACGCTTGAGCACGAACAAGTGCTCGTAACGCAGGGAGCGCGACTTCTGCGGATCATCGCGGACCAGCACTTCCGCCTTCGACGCCGAGGGCCTCGCAATGGCTACCAGCAAATCGTCAGGCACGTATCGCCGGGGGTTCCCCACCGAAACGCCGGTCGAGTACACACGCCTGCGGTCGGTACACCAGGTCGTCAGAATGGTCAGTTTATCCTGCTGGAAACCCTCGCTGAGCATGAGGTTACCGCCGGAGCGGGAATCGTTGTAGCCGCGCGTTTCCCAGGCGTGATAGTCCAACACGTAACCGCGCACCACCGCCGCAGGCTCCCCTCCGGCGTCTGGCTCAGGCCACTCGAGGGGCCGCGCCTCCACCAGAACGGGCGGCATCTGCGCACCTGCCGCCTGCAGGCGTACTGCCACGTCCCCGTGGTTGCGAGCCACAGCCAGCATGAGTGCATTGCGCCCTTCAAAATCCAGCGCTGCCACGTTGGCGCCGCTTTCCAGCAAGAGTTCAACCATCGGTAAATGCCCACCGGACGATGCCAACATCAACGGTGTGTACCGCGACTCCGGCGATGCGATGTCCACCGGAGCTCCGCGCTCGATCAACAGCCGTCCGATATCAACATCGCCTTGCTCGGCGGCCCAACCCAACGCCGTGTAGCCGAGTGCGCTGCAGGCATGCTGGATGTTGGCGCCACGATCCAGCAGCCTTGCCACTGCGTCCCGCTTCCCGGCAATGACGGCCGACAGCAGGGGGGTACGCCCCGTGCCCTTGTGCTGCCACTCGATATCGGCGCCTGCATCAAGCAAGGCCTCCATCCGGTCGAGATCCGCCTTTTCCGCGGCCTTGGCCAGAAGATGGGACATGGTTCTGACTATCCAAGCAGGTGAGGGCAGCTACCATAGGGCGGCGGGCACGAACAGCTCAACCCCCGCGACGGCGCACCGGCGTCAGGCTCTGCACCTGCCCGTTGTTGCGCAGCATGCACAGGAAGCGGCCATCGGAATAATCGATGATCAGTTCCTGGTAATCGCTGCCCACCGGCACCTGGGTGACCAGCGTGCCCTGGTCGCCCTTGCGGGCATTACACGATCCCAGCGCGGTATCGCCGGCGGGTACGGCGCGGGCCGCGCTGGAGGTGTTGCGGAACACGGCGCGGCAGCCGCCGCTGACCCACACCGAATGCCGCGACAGACCCCAGTTCAGCCCCTGCTCGCAGCGGGTGCGGCTGAGCTGGCGGCTCACTTCCACGTTGCCACGGGTGTTCATGTCACACGACACCTGGCGCTGGTCGTTGGATTCGCACGTCACCTCGTTGGGCAATGCGGCATCGCCGTCCGTCTCGTGCCGGCGCACGGGCGATGGCGATGGCGGTGCCGCTGCTCCGCTGTCGCTGACCTGGCAGATGCCGTTGGCCCCACCGCGTCCGGTATAGCTGACCTGCGGGGTGCCGTCGTCGCCGGTGCTGATGGATACCGTCAGCCCAGTCTGCGCGTCGCGCGCCTCGGCGTAGCGGTCGTTCACGTGTTTCAGGGTCGTCTGCCGCCCCTGTACATAGACCGGTCCGCCTGCGTCGGCGTGCACGTCGATGCCGCCGGGACAGCGCGCATTGAGGAACGGCACGGCGGCCAGCGCCGGTGCCGCCAGCGCGATACCGAACGCGGTGAAGATGAGGGAGAGAGCGGAATGGCGCATGGTCGATTCCCTGGACGGCCCGGAGCGGGCAGATGGGCGGAGTATGCGACCGGGCCATAGGCCGGCATGTGAGGAATGCTGCGATGCCCTCCTCCGTTCAGCGGCACCGCGCATTCTGTCGTTGCAGAACCGGCACTCGCGCGCGCGCCGCGCGTGCAGATCATGCAATACCAGCAACCACGGCATGCCGGGCTTCACTCCTGCGAATGAGGTTCTTACCCTGCGCACCTGCCCGCATCGGCTCTACGGCGGGCGCTGCGTGGGGGCCGCGTGCCCACCGGTTTCGTCACGTTCGCCGGGATTGAGACCACGCAGCGCCCGCCACCTTCCGCCGCGCGCCAACGGTCTGCGCCCGCTCACTGCGTTGGAATCGCGGCCTCCGGGTCGTGCAGGCTGCGCAGCTTCTTCTTGTTGATCTTGCCCACGCTGGTGCGCTCCAGTGCGTCCACGAAGCGCACCCGTTCGGGAATCGCATAGCGGGAAATGTCGCCGCTGCGGCTGCGCGCGGCCACCAGTTCGATGATCTCCGCTTCGCTCACTTCGCTGCCGGCCTGCCGCACCACCAGCGGCAGCGGCCGCTCGCCCCACTTCGCATCGGCAATGCCGATCACCGCCACCTCGTTCACCGCCGGGTGCAGCGCGATGATGTCTTCCAGCGCCAGCGACGAGATCCACTCGCCGCCGGTCTTGATCACATCCTTGATGCGGTCGGTCACCCGCAGGTAGCCGCCGCTGTCGATGTTGCCGATGTCACCGGTATGCAGGTAGCCGCCCGCCCACAGCGCCGCCGATGCCTCGGGGTTGTGCAGGTAGCCCGGGGTCAGCCACGGCGCACGCACCACTACCTCGCCGGTGGCACTGCCGTCGTGGGCGACGTCCTGCATCTGCGCATCCACGATGCGCAGCTCGACCAGCGGCACCGGAATGCCCGCCTTGGTGCGCAGTGACAGTTCCTGGTCCGCATCGGCCACCGCGTCGGCATCGATCTGCGCCAGAGTCAGCAGCGGGCAGGTTTCGGACATGCCGTAGCCGCCGAACACATCGATGCCGCGCGCCAGCGCCTGCTGGGCCAACGCACGCGGCAGCGCCGCACCGCCGATGATCACCTTCCAGCCGCGCAGGTCCGCCTGCACTGCATCCGCATGCTCCAGCAGCATGTGCAGGATGGTCGGCACGCAATGCGAGAACGTCACCTTCTCGCGGTCGATCAGCTGCAGCAGGCGGGCCGGCAGGTAGCGGCCGGGATACACCTGCTTGATGCCCATCAGGGTGGCCACATAGGGAACGCCCCAGGCGTGCACATGGAACATGGGCGTGATCGGCATGTAGACGTCGTCGCGATGCAGGCGTCCCTGGATGGCCGCACTGCCCAGCGCGGCCATCGCGGCCAGCGAATGCAGCACCAGCTGGCGATGGCTGAAGCACACCCCCTTGGGCAGGCCGGTGGTGCCGGTGGTATAGAACACCGTGGCCCGCGTGTTCTCGTCGAAATCGGGGAAGCAGGTGACCGGCGTGGCCGCGCGCAGACCGGCTTCATATTCGGTGGCAAACCCGGCCGGCAGCGCGCCGTCCTCATCATCCAGCAGGATGCGCGTGTGCAGGTCCGGCAGCTGTTCGTGCAGCGCGTCCAGCACCGGCAGGAAATCGCGGTTGGCCAGGATCACCCGCGCCCCGCTGTGGTTCAGGGTGTAGGCGATCTGTTCCGGCGCCAGGCGGATGTTCACCATCATCAGCACCGCGCCCAGCATCGGTACGGCGAAGTAGCTTTCCAGGTAGCGGTTGCTGTCCCAGTCCATCACCGCCACGGTATCGCCCGGCTTCACGCCCAGCGATGCCAGCAGGCCGGCCAGTTGGCCGATGCGCGCCTGCAGGGTGCGGTAGTCGAAGCGCACGCGGTCGCCGTACACGATCTCCTGCTGCGGGCGCGTCGCCAGCGGTGTGTGCAGCAGTTGTTTGATCAGCAGCGGGTAGGCCTGCGCTGCGGCGTGTTCCGTTGGCATGGTGCGCTCCTTGTGGGCCGCCTCAGGGTGGCCGGGTTCATTGGCCACACTAGCGATCCACGCAGGCCACGCCAGCGTACCTAGGTACCTGTGCCCGGCAGCGGCGGTTTTGCTAACCTCGCCAGAACATGCCCAGCCTGCTGATCGCCGACGACCACCCCTTGTTCCGCGCCGCCCTGCACCGCGCGGCCGAGGACGCCGTGGCCGACCTGCAGATCAGCGAGGCCGATTCGCTGGAAACGGTGCTGGAAGCACTGGAAAGCCAGCCCATCGACCTGATGCTGCTGGACCTGCACATGCCGGGCAACCACGGCCTGGCCGGGCTGGCCACCATCCGCGCGCTGCAGCCGGGGCTGGCGATCATCATCGTGTCGGCCAACGAAGAACCGCACGTGATCCGCCGCGCGATCGATCTGGGCGCGGCCGGCTACCTGCCCAAGAGTTCCGGCCTGAACGACCTGCAGCACGCGCTGCAGACCGTGCTGGAAGGCGAACGCTGGATTCCGGCGTTGCTGCGCGAAGCGGTGGCGCGGGTTACGCCGTTCAACAAGGACGCCGACCTGGCCGCACGCCTGTCCAGCCTGTCGGCGCACCAGTACAAGGTGCTGAGCCTGGTCGCCGAGGGCCTGCTGAACAAGCAGATCGCCGATCGCCTGGGGGTGCAGCTGCGCACGGTGAAAGCACACATGACCCGCATCATGGAGCGGCTGGGCGTGCGCAACCGCGCGCAGGCCATCCGCGTGCTGCACGAAATGGGACTGACCGATCCCGCTCGTCAGATCGAGGACACGCAGGAGGCCTGAGCCTTCAGTCGGCCACGGTAACCGGTGCCGCCAGCAGGTGGTTGATCGCCCAGCGCAGGGCCAACGGCTTGAAGGGCTTGTTGAGCAGTGACAGACCCACCGCGCGCACCGCCTCGCGCACCTCGCTGCCGGTGTCGGCGCTGAGCACCACGGTCGGCCGCGGTCCATGCGCGGCCACCAGCCGCTGCCACAGCGCCACCCCGGTATCGCCCTGGTCCAGGTGGTAGTCGAACAGCCACAGGGCGGCGTCGGCCGCGGCACTGCCCACGGCGCTGGCATCGCCCACCGCCACCACCTCGCAGCCCCAGGCCAGCAGCATCTGCTGCAGGGCCTGCAGCGCGTCGGGATCGTTGTCGACCACCAGCACCCGGGTGCCCTTGATCGCGCTGCTGCCACCGGCGCTGGCCTGCGGGCGTTGGACCGCGGGGGGCGTTGCCCGCGCCACACTGATCGAAAACGCCGAGCCGCGATCCAGCACGCTGTGCAGCTGCAGCGGTGCATGCAACAGGTGGGCGATGCGGTGGGCGATGGTCAGCCCCAGTCCCAGGCCCTGGCCATTGCTGCGGTCACCGCGGTGGAATTCCTCGAACACGATGGATTGCTGCTCCGGCGCGATGCCCGGGCCGCTGTCATGCACCCCGATCAACAGCGCCGGACCACGACGACGCACCCCCAGCAGCACCCCGCCCTGGCGGGTGTAGCGGATCGCATTGGCCAGGAAGTTCTGCAGCACGCGCCGCAGCAGCAGCGGGTCGCTGTGTACCCAGGCCGTCGTGCGCACATAGCGGAACTGCAGGCCGCGTGCAGCGGCCAGCACGGCGAATTCCTGCGCCAGCGGATCGAGCACGGTGGCCAGCGCGAACGGGCGCGGGTCGGGCACCAGCCCGCCGGCCTCCAGCCGCGAAATGTCCAGCAGGCCCGACAGCAGATCGTCGGTGGAATCGAGCGCCCCGCGGATCTGGCGCAGGAAGCTGCCGAGGAACTCCGAATCGATGTGCTGGGACATGGCGTCGGCCAGCAGCTGCGCCGCATGCAACGGTTGGATCAGGTCGTGGCCCACGGCGGTCAGGAAACGGGTCTTGGCCACGTTGGCCCGTTCGGCCTCGTGCACCGCCTGTTCCAGCCGCGCGGTGCGGTCCTGCACCCGCCGTTCCAGGGTTTCATTGCTGCGCTTGAGCGCAGTCTCGGCGCGGCGGAAGGCGGTGACGTCGGTGAAGGTGGCCACGTAACCACCGCCGGGCATCGGGTTGCCACGGATTTCAACGATGGTCTTGTCGGGGAAGATGCGCTCGGACAGGTGCGGGGTGCCGCGCCGCATGTGCGCAACGCGGCGCTGCAGTGCCTGCTCGGGGCTGTCACCGGCACGCTGGCCGATCTGCAGCTGGTCCAGCGCCCACGCCGTCAGGTCCACCACCGGCCGCCCGACCTGCAGCAGTTCCGGCGGGAAGCGGAACAGCGCGGCATAGCGGCTGTTCCACGCCACCAGCTGCAACTGCGCATCGACCACGCTGATGCCCTGGCTCATGTTTTCCAATGCCGCCTCCAGCAGGCGCTGGTTGAAGCGCAGCGCCTGGGTCGCCTCGCCCACGGCGCGGGTGACCACCTCCAGCGGCGCCGCGCCACCGTCACGCGCCGCTTCCACCAGCAGCCGCGCCATGCCGGCGCCGACCACGGCAGTCAGCTCACGCTCGATGGCGGTCACCCGTTCGCCTTCCAGCATCTGCCCGGCATGCCCTTCCATCAGCTGCCGGGCACGTTCCTGGCCCAGGAAGCGCCCGGCGGTGCGGCGCATGGTCGCCGCCGCCACCGCATTGCGCTGCCGCGGCAGTGAGGGGCGCACGGCGCGCGCTACCAGCACGATCGCCACCAGGTTCGCGGCCAGGCTGGCGCACATGCTGATGGCGATGTGCCCCGGCTGCAGGCGAACCGACAGCAGTGCCAGCCAGTGCAGACCGTCGCCGCTGGCGGTCGGCTGCGGGGCCGGCACCACCATCGGCAGCAGCACCAGCCACAGCCACACCAGCGAGCCCACCACGATGCCGGCCATGATGGCCGGTGCCGGCGTGCGCGGGCGGTACACCGCCAGCAGCACCGCCGGTGCCAACTGCGAGAGCGCGGTGAACGACATCAGGCCGAAATCGCTCAGTGCTTCGGTATCACTCATCGCCCGGCTGTACAGCCAGGACATCAGGAACACGGCGACGATGCCGGCGCGGCGCAGGGCCAGCACGCGCGGGCGCAGGTCGGCACCGGCATCGCCGCCCTGCATGCCGCCCAGCAGGCGCGAACCGACGCCATGGTTGCCCAGCATGATCGACAGGGTCAGGCCGGACAGGATCATCATGCCGGTGGCCGCGCTCAGGCTGCCCAGATAGGCCACCAGGGCCAGCAGATGGTGGCCACCGGCCAGTGGCAGACCCAGCACGTACAGATCCGGCGATACCGACGGCGGCAGCTGCGCCGCGCCATACAGCGCCATCGGCACCGACGGCAGACCGATCAGCAGCAGATACAGCGGGAACAGCCAGCGCGCCGTCTTCAGATCGGACGATTGGCGCAGCTCGACCACGCCCACGTGGAACTGGTGCGGCAGGGTGAACGCGGCCAACGCACCCAGCAGCACCATGGTCAGGAAATCGGGGATGACCGCCGGCGGCGGCAGGGTCACCATCTTTTCCAGCAGCGGCGTGCCGGACTGCTGCACCGACAGCGCGGCGTACACGCCGATGGCCAGCAGCGCCACCAGCTTCAGCACCGATTCCAGCCCCAGCGCCACCACGATGCCGCGGTTGTGCTCGGTGGCCGAGGCCTTGCGCGCACCGAACAGCAGGGTGAACGCGGCCATGGTCAGGGCGAACCAGAACGACATGTCCAGGCGCCAGCCATTGGCCGCGAAGTGATCGCCCAGCAAGGCGCCCAACCCCTGGCTGACCGCTTTGAGCTGCAGCGCGATGTAGGGAATGATGCCGAACAGCGCCACCACGGTGATGGTGATGCCCAGCCCCTGGTCGCTGCGCAGGCGCGCCACCACCAGATCGGCCAGGGTGGCACTGTTGTGCTGCTTGGCCAGCCGCCCCAGGCGCAGCAGGAACGGCAGGCCGAAGGCAAAGATCAGGGCCATGCCGATCAGCGTGGGCGGCACCGGGAAGCCCCACTGCACGCCCTGCGATGCCGCCCCGTAATAGGTCCATGCGGTGCAGTGCACCGCCAGCGACAACGCGTAGATGATCGGCCACGCACGCGCCAACCGGTGCCCCTTGCGTTCGCCCCACAGCGCGACGCCGAACAGCAGCACGGTCCATGCGATGCAGGCCACCAGGACGATCGAGGGCGTCAACATCGCTCCATAGTAGTAAGAACCCGTGCCGCCGTGCAGCGGCCCCGCGCTAGGTGGCGACCACCACCAGCGACAGCTGTTCGGCCACCACGGCCACCTGCCCGTCCGGCACCACTTCCACGGTCTTGTGCTGGGTCAGCAGCCACTGGCCGGGCTGGCGCGCTTCCAGGCCGACCAGGCGCGAGCGCACCTGCACCTCGCTGCCGCTGGGTACCGGGGCCAGGAAGCGCACCTTGTTCAAGCCGTAGTTCAGCACGTGGGCGATGCCGGCAAACCCGGCCAGCGCGGCCACATCGTCTTCCACGGTCAACGCCAGCAGCAGGAAGCCATGGGCGATGGTCTGCCCGCCCGGCAGGTCGCTGCGGGCGCGCTGCGGATCGACGTGGATCCAGTTGTGGTCGCCGGTGGCATCGGCGAATGCAGCAATGCGGGCCTGGTCGATGCGCCTGCGTGGGCCCAGGCGCTCGCTGGCCGCCCAGCGCCACAGCGCCTGCAGGGCCGCCGGCAAGGCCTCGGCATGGGCGGCCGTCACCGCACGCGCTCCAGCAGGGCCAGGATCGCATCGCGCGCCTCGGGCTCGTTCAACATCGGTGCGTGGCCGACCGCCGGCACTTCCACCAGGCGGGCATGGTCGGAGGTGACCACCATCTGCCGCGCGACATCGGCCGGCAGGATGTCCGACAGCGCACCGCGCACCACCAGCACCGGCACGCGCGCGGTCAGCCCACGTACCGCCCGCCACAGCACCGGGCGCAGCAGCCACAGCAGCCACGGCCGGGTGGTACGGATCACCGCCGGGTCGTAGTCCAGTTCCAGCAGGCCGTCATCGCGCACGCGGAAGGTGCGCTGCGCCATCGCCCGCCAATCGTCGCTGCCATAGCGCGGGAACGCGGCCTTGCCGATCGACTCCACGTACGCGGTGGCCTGGTCCAGGTCCATCGCGGGCAGCGGCTTGCCGGCGTACTTGCCGATCCGCGCCAGCGCTTCGCGCGGCACCTTCGGGCCGGCATCGTTCAGTACCGCCGCTGCCACGCGTTCCGGTGCGCGCGAGGCTACGGTCAGGGTGACCAGTACGCCCAGCGAGGTGCCGATGAACACCGCCTTGTCGATGCCCTGCGCGCGCAGCAGCGCCACCATGTCGTCGGCGTAGGTGCGCGCGTTGTAGCTGGCCGGGTCGGCCGCGCGCTGCGAACCGGCGCGCCCGCGCAGGTCCACCGCCAGCACGCGCCAGCCGGCCGCCGACAACGAGGCGGCC
This sequence comes from Stenotrophomonas sp. Steno-C17, assembly GCF_056393165.1. Classification (NCBI taxonomy): domain Bacteria; kingdom Pseudomonadati; phylum Pseudomonadota; class Gammaproteobacteria; order Lysobacterales; family Lysobacteraceae; genus Stenotrophomonas; species Stenotrophomonas sp. Steno-C17. The sequence continues at coordinate 102,755 of NZ_JBWJPD010000010.1, read as the reverse complement.
AGCGCATCGAAGTCGGCCGCGTTGCGGGTCAGGCCTGGAATGCAGACCACGGTGCCGCATGGCGCGGCCCCCGCTGCAGGTGCATGGTCGCGCGCGTGCAGGCGCAGGCCATCGTCACTGTTCCAGTACAGATCCTGGTAAGACGGCGTCATGCAGTTCACTCCTAGAAATCGTAACGGACGCTCAGACTGTACTGCCGCGGCGGGCCGTAGAAGCCAATGAGAGTACCGACCGCCGGAATGTTGTAGCCGGTGGTGCGGTATTCCTTGTCGGTCAGGTTGGTGCCCTGCAGCGAGAACGTCCAGGCATCATCCAGCCGCCAGATGACACCGGCGTTGACCAGTCCGTAGCCGTCCTGGCGGATCACCGGGCTCAGGTCGGTGGTCGGCCACACCTCGCTCTGGTAGCTGTAGGTGACCCGCGCGGACAGATTGCCGCCGTTGGCCAGATCGGTGCGGTATTCCACGTTCACCGCGCCGGAGAAGTCGGGGGCATTGGTGAACTTCATCTGGTCGGCCACGTTGACGCCGCGGTCCATGTACTCGTCGTACTTGGTATCGAGCCAGGCCAGGTTGCCGGAAATCAGCCAGTGCTGGGTAGGCAGGTACTGGTACTCGATTTCCAGGCCGTTCACCGTGCCCTTGCCGGCGTTGGTGAAGTCACCGAAGAAGCCATCGGCCACGCCATCGCCGTTGGTGTCGATGCCAGTGAACACCGACAGCTGGATGTCCTTGTACTTGTTGTGGAACGCCGACAGGTTCAGGAACAGGCGCTGGTCGAAGAAGCCCATCTTGCTGCCGATCTCGAAGCTGTCCACGGTTTCATCGTCGAACGGCTCGGCCGAGCGCGGCACCGCCACCGCATTGGCGCGGATGTTGTAGCCGCCGGATTTGAAACCACGCGTGGCCAGGCCATAGACCATCACGTCCGGGGTGATCTGGTAATCCAGCGAGACCTTGGGCGAGACGTTGCTGAAGTTGGTCTTCTTGTCGAAGTCGGCGGTGACCGCCACCGGCCGGCTGAAGCCGGGGTCGGCATACAGGCGGTTGAGCACGATCGCGCGCTTGTCCTCGTCGGTGTAGCGCGCGCCCAGGTCAAGCTTCAGCTTGTTGGTCAGGTCGAAGGTCCAGTCGGCATACAGGGCGATGCTGTCGGTCAGCACCTTGCCCTGGTTGTCGGCGAACTGCGCGCTGAAATAGTTGTTCTGGATCTGGCCACCGGCCTCGCCACTGAACTGGTACAGGCCGACCACACCGCGCACGCGGCCGCCGGCATCGTAGTTCAACTGCAGTTCGTTGCTGATCTGGTCGTCGTGGTAGGTACCGCTGACGTCGGCCAGCTTCACCGGCGTGGTATCGAAATCGACGTTGCCATCGCTGTCCGATTCGCGCTTTGCCACCACGTACTTCAGCGCAACGTCCTCGCTGGGCCGCCAGTTCACCGTGGCCGACGCGCCCTTGCTTTCCACGTTGTTGAGGTTGCGCATGCCCGAGCGGATGTCATAGCGGCTGTCCATCGGCTGGAAGGCCGGCAGGAACGGGTTCGGCGCCAGCATCTTGGAACCGCGCATGCCGGATTTGTCGTCGATCCAGTCCAGCGCGAACTGCACATCAAAATCGTCGCCGGCATAGGCGCCCAGGTTGAAGCGCGCCGCGTTGATCTGCTTGTCGCTGACCGGCTGGCCGTTGAAGGTGTTTTCGCCGAAACCATCCTGGTTCATGCTGGCCACCGCCACGCGCGCGCGCAGGCCGCTGTCGGCACCACCGATCGGGCCGCCGATGGCCGCCTTGGCGTCCAGCTGGCTGTAGTTGCCCACGGTGATCTGTGCGAAGCCTTCGGTCTGGGTGGGCAGGCCGCGCGAGATGTACTTGATCGCGCCACCAATGGTGTTCTTGCCGTACAGCGTGCCCTGCGGGCCGCGCAGCACTTCAATGCGCGACACATCGAACACGTCCAGCAGCGCCCCCTGCGGGCGCGCGATGTAGACGTCGTCCAGGTAGATGCCCACGCCCGGGTCGGCGCCCCAAGTGGGATCGGACTGGCCGACGCCGCGGATGTAGGCGGTGACGGTGCTGCTGGCACCGCGCGCCGCGTAGATGGTCAGGTTCGGCACCTGCGCATCCAGGTCGCTGATGTCCTGCACGTTCATCTTGTCCAGCGCTTCGGAGGTGAACGCGGTGACGGCCACCGGCACTTCCTGCAGGGTCTCTTCGCGCTTGCGCGCGGTAACCATGATGCTGTCCAGGTTGGTGGCCGTGGCCGCCTTGCCCGCGGTGGGCGCAGGCTCTGCCGCCTGCTGGGCCAGTACCGGCCCGGACACCACCAGCGCGCCGATCATCAGGCTCAAACAATTCCGTTTCATTCGCTCCTCCCCAGTGCCACGCGGGTGGCCCACGCCGCCCATCGTGCCAAGGCTAGCGGCGCGGCCGGGGCCCGGCGAGTGGACCTAGGTCCAGTCGGCAGCCCGGGCCGGATCGGGATACTGGGCGCGCCGTCACCGGCGGCCATCGCGCACGCACCAGGAGCTGGCATGAACGCTGTCGTCGATTCGATCAGAGCGGCAGGGCGGGCGTTGTGCCTGTGCCTGGCCATGGGCGTAAGCGCTGCGGCGGCAGGCGCCGAGGGGCACTGGGATGCCGGCGTGTACGGCAACCTGTTCGGCAGCCGCGAGTACCAGGTGTGGGTGCCTGCCGGCTACCAGGCCAGCCAGCCGCTGCCCGTGCTGCTGGTCCTGCACGGCTGCGTGACCGGGCCCAACCTGATGGGCGAGGCATCGGGCTTCAACGAGGTAGCTGACAGCGAGGGCTTCATCGTGGTGTACCCGCGGCAGAACGTGACCGCCAATGGCGGGCGCTGCTGGAACTGGCAGTTGCCGGTGAACCAGGCACGCGGCAGCGGCGAGGCGTCGATCCTGGCCGGCATTGTGGGCGCGGTGAAATCCGCTTACAGCGTCGATCCTCGACGGGTCTATGTGACCGGCATTTCTGCCGGTGGAGCGATGACGTCGATCATGCTGGCCTGCTATTCGGATGTGTTCGCCGCCGGTGCGGTGCATGCCGGTGGCATGTACAAGGGCGCGACCACGGTATCGGGCAGTGCCTATGCGCTGCTGGCCGGCAGCGTCTACTCACCGGACAGCAACGGGCGGCTGGCCTGGCAGTGTTCGGGATCGCCGTCACCACGACCGCTGCCGGTGCTGGTATTCCATGGCAGCGCCGATACCACGGTGAATCCCGTGAACGGCCAGCAGGCGGTGCGCCAGTTCCTGCAGACCAATGATCTGGCCGACGACGGTCTGGACAACGATTCGGTGGGCACCGCGCCAACCAGCGTCTTCAATGGGCAGGTGCCGGGCGGGCATGCCTATACGGTCTACAGCTACCAGTACGGCGGCCGCACGCTGGTGCAGCACTACGTGGTGCAGGGCATGGGGCATGCGTGGAGCGGCAGCACCTCGGGCCTGCCGTTCACCGACCCGCAGGGACCGGACGCGACGCTGATTACTTGGCTGTTCCTGAGGGATCAGCAGCGTTGAGGAGGCTGGAAAGTGGTGCCGCTTATCCGAATCGAACGGATGACCTACTGTTTACAAGATAGTTAGACTAATCAATGAAATCAGCACGTTAGCCTCACTTATTTTCCCGGCGGGGCCGCGTGGAACCGTTGATATGATTGAGGGCCATTCCCATTTTTCCCGGCCCAGCCCAATGCGAACGCGCACCTCTGTCGCCCTTCTGATCTTGCTGGTCCTGGCTGTTGGCTTGGCATTGATCGTCCCCGCGTCGGCGACTTATTTCAGGGCCCTGGTCGCCGTTCCGGGCATTGTGGCAGTCACGGGCGCGGTCTTCCTTCTTCTGCGCGATGAGCTGGCCTATCAACGCCAGCTCGAGCGCGAGAGCAGCTCTAACGCCTTCCACGTTGCTGCACAATCGCACATGGCCAAGGTGGTGTTTGATAAGCACGTGGAACTCGCCGAAGCGTACTCTGCTGCTGCCCGCACTCTTGTATCAATGCTGTTTCGCGACGGCCCGACTGCAGACGCGCGAAACATCGATCCGTTGATAGAAGTGCGGATGAAGCATGCGCTGTGGATTTCGTCCAGTTTGGCGGAGCGGCTGAACAAGTTCGAGGAACAGTTCATCAGCATCGGCAACGCGATCGCGGTGTGGAACCAAAAATCCATGCGAGACCGTCTTCCCGAAGATCACCTCGAAAGAGCGTTCGATACCTTCTATGACCTGACGGGGATCGCACGCGCTGATCTGGGCAGCGGGGATTCGGAAGCGCAGGCTCACAGCGTTCAGAAGATGATGGTCTGGTTACAGGAGTTGCTTGGGGTTGAACAGCTAACTGCAGCCCGCGACCGGGCTATCTCAGACGCTTCTTCGGCATAGCCGGAATATCGCTCTACCGCCAGCCGATAGGTGTACGCTGCCCGCCATGTGTGGCCGATTCGTACAACGCCCCGTCCCCGACTTCGGCCTACCATCGGTGGTCGACCTGGCGCCGGCGTTGGCCGCGATTCCACCCAGCTACAACCTTGCTCCCACTCAGCGTGCGTCGGTCATCCTCGACCGTGGAACGGGCCGGCAGGTGTCCCGGCTCGCTTGGGGGCTGTTGCCATTCTGGGCCAAGGCCAAGAACCTACAGGGTTCCACTATCAATGCCCGCGTCGAGACTGTGGCCACCAAGCCTGCATTTCGCGCGGCATTCAAAATGCGCAGATGCTTGGTGCCGATAGCCGGTTACTACGAGTGGTCGATCAGCGAAGTGGACGGCAAGAAAGATCCTTGGTTCATCCACGCCGATGGTCCACTTTGGGCTGCAGGGCTTTGGGAGGACACCAGCCCACTGTTGCCTGACGGAAACCTGGGTACGTTCACCATCATCACCGGCGGGAGCTCGGGCGTATCAGCCGATATCCACGACCGCATGCCCGTGTGGCTCCATCCAGACCAGCTCGACGTGTGGCTCACGGCCAAGCCCGATGACGCTATGGCGATGCTGCTGGCGCCTGAACCACCGGAGATGGAGGCGTACCGCGTGTCCCGTGCGGTCAACACCCCTCGCAACAACAACGAGCAGCTGCTGCAGCAGGTCACCTGACGCCACGTTTCGCGGCCCTACCCCATCCAACCGAACGGCGGCGCGGTGTGCAGCTTGGCCAGCCTGTTCGCGCTTACTGCCTCCCGATACGCCGTGATCCTGCCCACGTCCTCGCGCAGGCGGGCCTCATGCCTGGCCACCCACAACTCAGCACCCGCGCGGCCCTTCTCGAAGCTGCTGCAGCGCCGCCATGGCCCGCCCGGCCCATGGCGGTGTCTGTCCAGCGTAGCCACCCAACTCCTGTCGTCCACGCGCTGCGACAGCACGACAACCCACACGCCCGCGCATGCGATCACGGTCAGGGGATCACCTGGGCGGCTGGCGGAGCGTTGCATCCAGTAGAAGTCGGCGGGCAGCGGCATGGCCGGCAGCATACGGCTGGCCGTCGCAAAGCCTGCGACAAGGGCGCGGGCGGCAGGCGTGAGCGCGTGCGGCTGCGGGGATGCTGATGGCCCCCCTTACACGCGATAGATTGCAATTTTTGAGGTGGCCACGGGAAAGAGGTAACAAAGGTAATCAGGCGGCAAAAAGATGCCGATTAACGTTTAGAATCAATGGTTTATCTACTCTGTCTAAAGGTAACAATAGGGTAACCATCGAGTAACCAGATTACCTTTTAGACAGGTAACCTCTGCCGGGTAAAAAGTCTTTATGAATCAATGACATTACCTCTTGGCCAGCAGGAAATTACCTCATATCACCCGAAAAGGTAACCTCACTTTTCCATTTGCAATCAATTGCTTACGAGTGGTTTGAGGATGTGTGTTACCTGGTTACCTCCTTCCCGTGGTCACATGAAAAATTGCGACTGTCGAGGGGTGGCCAGGGAACGCCCGCAGGCACGCTCACAGGCGGCCCTTTCGCGCAGGGAACCGCAGGGTCAACGGGTGCCGGAGAGTCCCGGAGAACGCCATACAGGGCCGGGGCTGTGCCGTGCTGCAGGTAGTGCAGAAAAAGCACCCCATGAAGTGCGCAGGCGTGGCGGGGAGACGAGTGCGCGCGCCGACCCTCGGACGGCTTGACCCACACGCGGAGTCGCGGTCTGATGCGGCCTGACGGACGGAGACCAACGGCATGGCAGCGGTAAGCAGGGAGTGGCTGGAGGCGCTGGTGCAAGACCGGGCGCAGGAGTCGGTGCATCTGGACTTCAAGCGCGAGCAGCCATCGAAGAAAGAGGATGGCCGGAGGGAACTTCTTAAAGACGTCTGTGCCCTAGCCAACACTGAGGGCGGGCGAATTGTGTACGGCGTCGAGGAGGACGACGATGCTTGCGCCTCCCGAATCTTGCCAATCACAGGTGAAGACAGCGACGCTGCGCAGCGACGACTGGATCAGTCCATCGTGGATGGCATCCAGCCGCGGCTTGTGGGATGCACGGTCACAGCACTAACTGTCGGTTCCGGATACGTGTTAGTGATTGATGTGCCCCCCCAGTACGGCGGTCCCTTCCAGTCTTTCTTCAACAACCAGCGGCGATTCACTTACCGTCAGGGCACCATGAATATCGAGATGGACTACAACCAACTCCGCGTCGCATTCCAAGTGCGCGGTAGGGCACTGCAGGAAGCATCAGCATGGCGACGCTCCCGGCTGGACCACCTCAGTGACGCGATCCGCAAAAAGCGTATGGTGGATAGGGCTTGGCTCCTCGTCCACATCGTGCCGTTCAGCGCCTTGTTCGACGGCGACCTGATTGACCTTAATGCTCTAGCAACGAGCCACCGGAGCGTGATCCACGATCATGCTGACTTCCGAACATTCACTGCCGACGGCCTGCTCTATCAAGATGCACGCCCAGGAGACCGTCCCGAGGAATTTGTAAGATTCTTCCGCTCCGGCTTAGTTGAATTCGGTTGGCTCGGGGATAAGCGACCCTCTAACGGAACGCTGCATGTTCTTGGACTGACAGCAGCCCTGAACATCCGCCATCTTGCACATCGCTGCGCGACTATGCTCGTTGAGCGCGGTGTCTCCGGGCCAGCATACATTTCGCTTTCGGGCGTGCTAATCGAAGGCCACCGCCTCTACTTCCGAGGCCGTGACTACGACGAGCAGACGCCGGAGCCCTGGGAATCCGAAATGGAACCCCCAATGCTCGAAGTCAGCAGCTTGTCCGAACTGGCCGCTTCTCCTGATAGCTGGTGCCGTCGCCTATCGGACATGCTGTTTCAGACTTTCGGCTTGGAGCGCTGCCCCTATTACGACGACCAAGACACGTGGAAGCCGCCACGCTATTAGTCGCAAAGTCCAACAGAGAAGGCCGCCTAGTCGGCGGCCTTTGTCGAGTCCACGGCAGTACTCACGCCTCTTGTGTAAGCCGTGCCTTGGCGACCTGATGGTAGTGGGCCGTCATCTCGATTCCGGTCCAGGAGTAGCCCTCAGCTTCGGCAGCCACCAACGTAGTGCCCGAGCCGGCGAACGGGTCGAGGATGCGGCCGCCCTGTTCGCAGATGCGCACGAGTTGGCGCATCAGGTCGGTCGGCTTACCGGTCAAGTGGTGCTTGTCAGCCTTGCGCACTGCCTCGCGGAACACACCTGGCAGTGTGGGGGCCGCCCGGTCCAGCGGCATCCCGCCCTTGCTGCCCCACACAACGTATTCCGCCTGGTTGGAGAATCGGCCGCGCTGGGGCCGTACGCCCGCTGTCTTGTCCCAGACCGCCACGCCGCGCCAAGTGAAGCCGGCACACTGCAGGGCATCGGTCGTCAGCGGCAGCTGCCGCCAGTCGGTGAACAGCAGCACCGGCGCACCGTCGCGCAGCACGCGGTGGCACTGCGCCAGCCACAGCTGCATCCACGCCAAGTGAGAGCGCTGGTCGCGTTCGTCGCTGGGGAAGTCGGCATGCAGCCCGCTGCGCACGTATTTGCTCGACGGTGGGTGCTGGCGCGAAGCAGCGTGCACGCCGCCGCTCGCATAAGGCGGGTCAGTGATGAGCGCGTCGAAGCTGTTGGCCGGCAGCGTCGGCAGGACGGTCAGTGCATCGCCGTGGATCAGTTCGTTCTTCATGGGTAGAGCCTTCTTCGTGGTGTCGCTCGCGGCGATCCGTGGAGAGGCTCTGGGCCTTCATGTGGTTCATTTCCCCGCAACGGGGACATTTCATCTGGAGATCGTACTCACCTGCTGCCTTGGCCAGCAGGCGCGCACATCCGCCGCAACGCAGGTTCTTTCGGTTCACATTCATGCAGCGGGAGCCAGTTCGAAGGGGTCAAAGGCGATCACGTCCTGGCCGAGCCATTCATTGATCGCGGTCAGCCGTGTCTGCAGCGGAGCCAGTTCCATAGCAGCCCACACCATCGCCGCCTCGCGGATGGAACCGAAGCCGCCGCTGTTCTGCGGCACGATCCCCAGCAGCTGCGGCGGGGTCCGTAGCGAGGCCAGCATGTCGTCGCGGGTGACGCTCTTGATACCGGTGAATTCATCCTTTGCCGCCACTTCGCTCACCGGAATCAGCTGCAGGCCATCCTTCTTCCCGTTCGGCGAATGCACGAACAGGTTACGGAAGTTGCCAGGCCCGCGTGACTGCCGCAGTGCCTCGCGCAGCTTGGAAACATCGCCATCCTCCGGCTGCGGATCGGTCAGGTAAAGAATGAACCCGGCGTGCGAGCCGTTGTTGTAGTACTTGCGACGGAACAGCGTCGCCGATTCGTTGAGCAGTGCCGACTGCACCGCCGGCATCCATTCCGGCAGACCATAGACCTCCTGATCGGGGTCGGCCTCGCGCAGCTGGAACACCTCGCCCGGCTTGAACTCGTGCTCGACGCGGCCGGCGCGCACCTGGAAGTACTCGCCCGCCTCAACGCCACGACGCATGTACTGCGCCAGCGGCACCGCTAGGCTGTGCGCGTTGCCCGACATGGCCCGGCGGCGCTCCACATAGGCCATTCCGAAGGTGATGTAGTCCAACGCCAGCTGCGCGAAAGCTTCCCTGCTCATGAGCCGGTGCGGCCGGAAGGTTCGCACCAGCATATTGCGCTTGAACGTCAGCCCGCTCTGCAGGTAGGGATTGGCTCGGGTGGTGCGCGACAACCCATGCAGATCCACCGGCGGCTCGTAGTAGCGCCCGTTGCGCCAGCATTCGAGGTAATCGAAGATCCCGCGCGATTCCAGCACCGGCGTGGGATCGCCGAAGGTGAATACCTCGGTGGTGGCCGGTTGCGCCACAGTGGCGCCTTGGTCGGTGTCTACCATCAGAAAATCTCCATAGAGCTGCGAGCGGCAGTGCCGCCTTCGAGCGGCTCGTTCTGTAGCGCGTGCATGAGTGCCCAGGCCAGATCGGCGTGACCGGTGGTGCGCGAGCGTCCAGCCGTGTACGTGACCTGGCGCCCGCTGGGTGTGATGGTCTTCTGGATAGCCAACAGCGACTGGGTTAGGTCGGTCCACCCCGCGTCGTATTCGAGGCGCTCGTTCTTGATGACATCGAACGCCTTCAACACCAGCCGAGCCTTCACCTCAGGCGAGTAGTTGAAGATGGTCACGCCAGGGAAGAACTGGCGCACCAGCTGGGCAACACCGGTACCCATGCCGGTGGCATCGATGCCGATATACGTCACCCAATAGCGCAGGGTCACCTGCTGAATGAATGCAGCCTGGGCCGCAAAATCCATGCCCTTGAACTGATGCCGTTCCAGTACGCGGAACTTCCCACCCGGCACCAGCGGCGGTGCCAGCACGACGATGCCCGCACTGTCGCCCGTCTCTGCTGGGTCGTATCCGATCCACACCGCACGGTCGCCGTAGGGCCGGATGGCCAGCGGCTTGAAGTCGTCAGCCCATTCCACCCAGCTATCGACCTGGCAAGGTTGCAGCATGGTGAGCGGGAAGATGCTGGCGCTGTCATCCACGAACTCGCACATCAGCAGGTTGGCAAACTCCTCGGCGCTGTACTCGCGGCGAAGTTCCTCGATATCAAACAGATCGCAGCCTCGGCCAGCCGCATCGAGTACGGTCACGATCTGACGCCAGATGGCGTCCTCGCACCTGCGCCCGCCCATCAGCCTCCCGTGGCTCACGTCCAGCTGTAGCTGCTGGGATACTGGCCGGCCCTTGTTGAAACGGTCGCCGGTCCAGAAATCGAACGCTTCGTGCGCCATCGTAGACGGCGTGCTGAAGTAGGTCTTGCGCCACTTCGTGTGCATCGCCATACCGCTGGCGACCTTGTTCAATTCCTTGAAACCGTAGGTCCAGAAGAACTCGTCGAAGTAGAGATTGCCGTGGTAGCTCTGCGCGGTGCGGGCGTTCGTACCGAGGAAGTACAGCTCGGCACCGTTGGCCAGGGTGATCGGATCGCCGGTCAGATCCCGGTCCAGCACCTGACGCACAAAGCCACGCATGTAACCAAGGAAGACGTGTGCCTGGCTCTTGGATGCGCTCAGGAAAATCTGGTTGCGGCCCGTTGTCAGCGCATCAATCAGCGCCTCGCGGGCGAAGTAGTAGGTTGCGCCAATCTGACGCGACTTCAGTATGATGCGCGTGCGCTCGTTGCCGGCACGGTACCAGTCGCGCTGGTAGTCGAAGCAGCCATCTACGAACGCCGTCTGCAGGCGCTCGATCTCTTCCTCGCTGAACTCGTTCTTGCGTGCCTTCTTCTTCGGGACGGCATTGCGGTTGGCCACTGCCGGATTCAGGTCGCTCTCGTTGCCACCACCCTGGTATCGCTGGATACGAGCCTGCCGTTCCAGCTGCCGGTGCAGCAGATCGATCTCCTTAAAGTCGCCGCCCGTCTTTCCCTCTTTGTGGATCAAGATGGCAAGGCGTGCTTCAAGCGCACCGCCGATACGTTCGACGGTGTCAGCACGGTCCCATTCGTCGCGCGCCTTCCAGCTGTGGACGGTCTTCTCCTTCTCACCAATCAACGAGGCGATATCGCACACGCGCCAGCCCATCCAGTACAGGAACTTGGCTTGGCGTCGTGGATCGACGTGGAGTTGTTCGGCTACGCTGGTCACGTGAACAGGTTGACCGGGCTCACGCGCGCGCGACACCGAAACCCTACGTATAACAGCGCCTTACAAACCAATCGCGTTGCCGCCCAACCGCTCTCAATCGACCATGGGTCATCACATCGAGAACCGATGTGCACCGACACCAGCAGAGGGCGAGATGGCCACCAAAAACAAGAAGCGTTCCGAGTTCTTCCGCGTGGCCGTCGAAGGCGCCACCAGCGACGGTCGTGTGATCGAACGGCAGCAGATTGTCGAGATCGCTGAAACGTACAACCCCGAGGTCTATGGCGCCCGGATCTGGATGGAGCACATCCGCAGCTCGCTGCCGGATAGCCCCTTCCGGGCCTACGGCGACGTGGTGGCGGTCAAGGCCGAAGAGGTCGATATCGCGGGCAAGAAGAAGCTCGCACTGTTCGCTCAGGTCGAGCCGACCGACGACCTGGTTGAGATCGTCAACAACCGCAAGCAGAAGGTGTTCACCAGCATCGAGATTGCGCCGGAGTTTGCCGATAGCGGCAAGGCCTATCTCTTCGGCCTGGCCGTGACGGACTCGCCGGCGAGCCTGGGCACCAGCATGCTGGCCTTCGCTGCCCAGCACCCGGACAAGAATCCGCTCGCTGACCGTAAGCAGGCGCCTGAGAACCTGTTCACCGAAGCGGCCGAGACCACGATCCACTTCACCAGCGACGCTCCGGCCAGCGCTCGCCCCGGCCCTGTCGCCACCCTCCTTTCCAGCCTCGGCATGGGCAAGAAGCCCGCCCCGGCAACGCCGGTCAAGGATGAGGCCGATTTCGACCTGGCGGCTTTCGCCGATCAGCTGCTGGGCGCCGTAGGCGAGCAGGATGCGGCCATGGTGAAGCTGGAGCAGGACAACCGCGACCTGCGCGAGCAGGTGCAGGCCCTCTCCACCCAGGTTGCCGGCTTCCGCAAGAAGCTCGATGAAACCCCGCAGGGCTTTACCCAGCGCCCCGTCATCACCGGCGGCAAGGACGTGGACGCCGCGAACGTCACCGACTGCTGATCGCCCCCACCTTCCAGATACCCGGAGAAACCCATGCGTACCGAAACCCGCCGCCAGTTCGAGGGCTACACCCAGCAGGTTGCAAAGCTGAACAATGTCAGCGGCGTGGCCAACACCTTCTCCGTCGAGCCGACGGTGCAGCAGAACCTCGAAGCCCGAATTCAGGAGAGCAGCGCTTTCCTGCAGGCGATCAACATGGTCGGCGTGAACGACCTCAAGGGCCAGAAGGTCGGTGTGGGCATCAGCGGCACCATCGCCGGCCGTACCGACACCAGCGGCAACGGTGAGCGCAACCCGTCCGATCCGACCTCGCTGGTTTCCAATACCTACGAGTGCCAGAAGACCGACTTCGACACCGCGCTGCCCTACGCGCGTTTGGATGCCTGGGCCCATCGCCCCGAGTTCCAGACCCTGATCCGCGACGCCATCGCGCAGCGCCAGGGTCTGGACCGCATCATGATCGGCTGGCACGGCACCAGCATTGCCACCACCACCAATCGCATGACCAATCCGATGCTGCAGGACGTCAACAAGGGTTGGCTGCAGAAGTATCGTGAGGACGCTCCCGAGCGCGTGATGCACGAGAGTGTCGAGGGCTCGGGCAAGATCAAGGTCGGCGGTGCCGGCGCCGACTTCCAGAACATCGACGCCCTGGTGCTGGACCTGGTCGCCAACATGATCGACCCGTGGCACCAGGATGATCCGAACCTTGTCGTGATCTGCGGTCGCACGCTGGTCCACGACAAGTACTTCCCGATCATCAACAAGGCGGACGCTGCCACCGAGAAGGTCGCGGCTGAACTGATCCTGGGCACCAAGCGCATCGGCGGCCTGATGCCGGTGATCGTGCCGTTCTTCCCGGCCAAGTCGCTGATGGTGACCAGCCTCAGCAACCTGTCGTTGTACTGGCAGATTGCCTCCCGCCGCCGCCACATCATCGAGCAGCCGAACAAGAACCGGGTCGCCAATTTCGAGTCGTCCAATGACGACTACGTGGTTGAGGACTACGGCTTGGGCGCTGTAGCCGAAAACATCGAGTTCGGGACCTAAGCCATGGCCGACACTCCCGCCAGTCGCCACGTAAGGCGCGTGCTCGCCGCAAAGGAGGCCGCACGCACCGCCGGCAGCAATCTGATGGAAGGGACGACCATCTATCAGCAGATGCAGCTGCGCCTGGCCCATGACCGCGCCCGGCTGAAACAGATTCAGTCCACGCAGGCAAAGGCCACGCTCAAGGTCACCCTGCTGCCGGAGTACGCGCCGTACGTGGAGGGCGTGCTTGCGGCGAACAAGGGCGGCGAGGATCAGATCGTGGCCACGGTAATGCTGTGGAGCATGGACGCCGGCGAGTTTGGCCGTGCCCTGGACATTGCCGAGTACGTCCTGGCCCACGGGCTGTCCATGCCTGATGCGTTCAGTCGTACCGCTGGCTGCGTCGTTGCCGAGGAAATCGGCGTGGCTGCGCTCAACGCCCAGAAGACGGGCGGTGACTTCGACCTGACCGTGCTGACCCGCGCGATGGAACTGACCGAAGGCCAGGATATGCCCGATCAGGTCCGTGCCCGGCTGCTGCTGGCGCGCGCACGCGGCGTGCTGGCCACCGACACCGAAGATGCGCCGCTGGACGCCGAGGGCGTTGCCCAGGCCGTAGCGGATCTGCGCCGAGCCATTCAGCTGCATGACAGCTGCGGCGGCAAGGAAGACCTCAAGCGCGCCGAGCGTCTTCAGAAGAGGTTCGAGGCCAGCCAGTCCAACGACTGACCTCACACAGAGCGTACCCCGCAACCCCGCCGGCTCGGGGCTGATCACCAAGACCTCTCTCCCTTGGTGTGACGCCCCGACCACCGGCGACCTAAGAGGCCACCATGAGCAGCTTCACTGCCAACGCATCGCCCAATGCAACGCAGGCCCCTGTGACTGCCGGCGCTTTCTGGCCGGAAGTCGATCTGGCCGTGCTGCGCGATGCGATTCGCGTACCTGGTGATGTGAGCCAGCAGCGCATGCGAGCCACGGTGGTAATGGCGGTTATGTCCGTAACGGGGGAACTGGAACAGTGGCAGGCGGACAAGGAAGCCGCCGGCCACCCGACACTGGCAGAGGTGCCAGCACGGCTGATTGATGGCACCTCCCGGCTGGTGAAGTTGTATCTACGCGCCGTGTACTGCGCCACAGCCGTGGAACTGCACGAACGCTACCGGTCCTACGACGCTACCGCGCAGGGCAACCAGCGTGCCGATGATCTGAGCCCAACCATTGACGAGATGCGTCGTGATCTGCGGAACGCCATCAGTGATCTGCTCGGCACACGCCGGGTCACGGTGGAGCTGATCTGATGCGCGTGGTTTCTCTGCAGGGCGACACCATCGACGCGCTGTGTCACCGGCATTTGGGCACCACCGCCGGCATGGTCGAGAAGGTGTTGGCACTGAACTACGGAATCAGCCTGCATGGGCCGGTTCTTCCGATGGGCACTGTGGTGACGCTACCCGACGTGCCCACATCATCCACAGGCGCGGTGATGCGCCCGCTTGTCCAGCTATGGGATTGACGATGACCGAACCAACCTCCACTGGCAGCATGGTGGCGCTGGCCACCGGTGTGGGCCTTGCTTCGCTGCTGCCTGGCATCGAGACCGACGCCTTCATTGGTGCCTTCGCCGGCGCGACACTGTTTGTTGTCTCGGCCAAGGACCTCTCCGTCTGGAAGCGCCTGATCTACCTGGCCATCAGTGTCGTCGCCGGCTACATGGGCGGCACGGAGGTGATGCGCCGTTTCGATGTGGCATCGAGCGGCCTTGCCGCGTTCCTGTGCGCGGCCACCATCATCACCCTCACCCTGGCCCTGATCGAGCGCAGCCGCAGCGCCGACCCGAGCCGCCTGCCGCGCGGAGGCAACGATGGCTGAGTTCCTGTCCGCCGCCACGCTGCTGTGCTGCGTGGCCATCTGCGTCCGACTACTGACCTACCGACCGGCGCCCAATGCCAACCATCGCCACGGCATCGCCTGGTGCGCATGGCTGCTGATCGTCGCCACCGGTGGCCAGGCCCTGCAGATCATCTTGCAGGGCGCTCGCGCCAACGTGACCGCCTGGCAACTAGTGCTGCTGGTGGTGCTGCTGGTGGCCACCTATCGGGCGCGCGGCAACGTCGCCCACTTGTTTGGGAATAACTGACATGCTCACCGCTACCCTGCTCGCCCAGATCATGCAGTGCCCGTTGCCTCGCGCCCAGCGCTGGGTCGAGCCCCTGAATGCGGCCATGAAGCGCTTCGGTATCAACACGGCCGTGCGCGCAGCCTACTTCCTCGCCCAGCTGGGCCACGAAAGCCTGAGCCTGTCTCGCACAGAGGAATCGCTCAGCTATAGCCGCGACCGCCTGCTGGAAGTGTTCGGCAAGTACATCGCGCCGGTCGACGCTGCAGCCTTCGTGCACCAGCCGGCCAAGCTGGGTAGCCACGTGTACGCCGACAGAAACGGCAACGGCAACGCGGCCAGCGGTGACGGCTACCTGTTCCGCGGCCGAGGGCCGATGCAGCACACGGGCCGGGGCAATTACCGCCGCATGGGCCAGCTGATCGGACAGCCTCTGGAAGATCAGCCGGGCCTGTTGATCGAGCCGGAGATCGGCGCCATGGCAGCGGCAGCGTTCTGGCACGACAACCGCCTCAGCGTCTACGCCGAACAGCGCGACGTGCTTGCCGTCAGCCGCATCATCAACCTGGGCAACGTTCGCAGCCGCGCCACACCCAACGGCATGGCCGACCGCACTTCCCGCACCAATCGCGCCCTGGCTGCGCTGGGCGCACGCTGATGCTTTACCGCGCCCTCGCCCTGTCTGCCCTTGTCCTGGCCACCGCTGGCCTTTTCAGCTGCCAGCAGGCACGGGTCAGCCGTGCCAATGCAGCGCTGGATCGGGCCAACGGTGCGCTGGCCGCCGCAGCTGCCGAGAAGGCCGACCTGACCAGCAAGCTGCAACTCGCCGAGGGCACCACCCACGTGGTCACCGAGTACGTTGACCGCGTGCAGCTGGTCCATGAGCGCGGCGCCACCATCGTCAAAGAGGTTCCCGTCTATGTCACCGCGACTGCTGATGCTGCTTGCACTGTTCCCGCTGGCTTCGTGCACATCCACGATGCCGCCGCGTCAGGCGACGCCTCCCCCGGCCTTGCCGGAGATCCTGATGCGCCCGCCGCCGGCGTTACGCTCTCTACCGTCGCCGAGACCACCGCCGCCAACTACGCCACCTGCCGCGCCACAGCCGCCCAGGTAACCGGCCTGCAGGCGCTGGTCCGCCAGCTGCACGCTGCTTTGGCCCGGCAAGCAGGTACACCATGAAGAAGCCGCAGCTGCTGCGCGACCACCTGATCGCGGCAATCCCCGCCTTGCGTGCAGACCCCGAGCGGCTTCTGATCTTCGTAGACAACGGTGGCCTGGCCGGCACCTACCGTCCCGGCGCGTCTTTCGAGTACCGCTACACACTGGATCTGGTGCTGACCGACTTTGCCGGCTCCCCCGAGGCGGTCATGGTGCCCTTGATGCAGTGGCTGACCCGGCATCAGTCGGAACTACTGGCCAACCCGGCAAACCGGGACAAGCTCACCTTCGAGGTCGACGTGCTTTCCGACAACCTGGTGGATCTGGCCATCAAAATGCCGCTCACTGAACGCATGCGCGTGAGCCGTGCAGACGATGGCACCCTGCTGCTGGAACACCTGCCCGAGCCGCCCGCCGAGCATGAGCACGCCGTAACACTGGCCGGCGGCACGCTGATGGCTGATGGCCAGGTCATCGCAACGCTGCCTCGCATCACCGAATGAGCGAGGATCTGCAGCGCCTTGAGACCTGGGTGGCGCCGCTGCTGCAGCAGCTGCAGCCAGCCCAGCGCGGGAAGCTGGCGCGCAGTGTAGGAATGGCGTTGCGGAGGGCGCAGCAACAGCGCATCACTGCCCAACGCAATCCAGACGGCTCGCCATTTGCCCCTCGCCGCAATGCGCCGCCGCGCCGTGCCAAGGCCGGTCGCATCAAGCGCGGCGCCATGTTCGCCAAGCTCAGGCAAGCCCGCTACCTGCGCGCCCGCAGCACTGCCAACGAGGTCACAGTGGGATTCTCTGGCCGCGTGGCACGCATCGCCCTGATTCACCAAGAGGGCCGAACGGGCGCCGTGAGCAAAGATGGTCCGCGCGTCACCTACCCCAAGCGCCGGCTGCTGGGGTTTTCACCGGCCGACGAACAGCTGGTGCGTGATCTGATCCTCGATCACCTGCGCGACCTAGCGCGTTAAGCGCCCCTTTACAACGCGGCAGTGCTGGCCTCACGCGCGCGCGATGGGAAGCTGAAACGCATCTCCCAGCCGGTACTGCCGTGTCCACCTTTACCGCCATCGAAGTCGACAAGCTCCCGGCGCCCGATATCTTCGAGCAGCGCGCCTTCGAGGCGATCTACGCTGAGCGCTTGGCAGAGTTCCAGCGACTGTGCCCGGAGTACAGCGCCGTGGTCGAGTCCGATCCGGTGATAAAGCTCCTGCAGGCCAGCGCGTACCGCGAGGTTCTGTTGCGCGAGCAGTTCAACCAGCGCGCACGCGGCCTCTTGTTGCCCTATTCGCAGCACGGCGACCTGGACAACCTCGCCGTTCCTTACGGCGTGAAGCGCAAGCTGCTGACCCCGGCAGATCCTGACACCGGCACACCTGCTGTCTACGAGAGCGATACCGACTTCCGCCGGCGCATCCAGCTGGCGCCTGAGGGTCTGTCGGTTGCCGGTCCCGAGGGGGCCTACATCTTTCACACCCTGTCCGCCGACGCAGACGTGCTGGATGCCAGCGTGGCCAGTCCATCGGCAGGCGAGGTAGTGGTCACCGTGCTTTCGCGCGAAGGGGACGGTACGCCGAGCGCGCAGCTGCTGGCCAGCGTGACTGCAGCACTTCTCAATGGCAACGTACGGCCCCTCACGGACCATGTGACGGTCAAGGCGGCAGAAGTTCAGCCCTATGCGATCCGCGCCAGGCTGACCACCTTCAACGGCCCCGACAGTGCCTTGGTCCTGGCTGAGGCGCACCGTCGGGTTGAGCTGTTCCTGAGCCAGTCCCAGCGCCTGGGCCGGGACGTCCCGCTGTCTGCTCTGTACTCGGCCCTTCACGTTGAAGGCGTTCAACGGGTCGTACTGGAAAGCCCGGTCTCGGAAATCTCTATGAACGCCCAGCAGGCCGCGTTCTGCACGTCGGTGGTGATCGAACATGCCGGCAGCGATGACTGAGGTCCGCTCCCTACTTCCACCAAACTCCACGCCGCTGGAACGCGCAGTGGAGCGTGCGGACGCACAGCTGGAAGCGGTGCCCATGGTTCACCAGCTTCTACTGGACCCGTGGAAGTGCCCGGTCGAGTTCCTCCCGTTTCTGGCGTGGACGGTATCCGTTGACACCTGGAACAGCGACTGGCCTGAACACATCAAGCGTGCCCGCATCGCCAGCTCGTTCCAGATCCAGCGGCACAAGGGGACCGCGCAGAGCATCGCTGAGGTGGTTGGCAGCTTCGGAGGGCAGGTGCAGATCCGCGAGTGGTGGGAGTTGGACCCGCCAGGCGAGCCACACACGTTCGACCTGGTCCTGACCTTGAGTGGGCAGGGCGGGCAGGAAGCAACTGCGGAATACATCAATCAAATGATGGCCGCTGTTGATCGGGCAAAACCGGTTCGCTCGCACTACACCTTTACCCAGGGGATCAACGCAGAGGGTGCCATCGGCGCGCTGGGCATCGCTCGGATCATCACCTCAACGCGGCTGCAGCTGACAGCCCGAGAATCGTAGGAACCACCTCAATGCCATTGCCCCAGATCGTTATCACCCCTGCAGGCTTCGCCGCCGTAGTCAACGCGGAACACATGGGCACCGCACCGGTCAAACTGACAGAGGTTGGGTTGACCGCACAGGCATTCGATACGGCCGTGGTCGGAACCTCACTGCCTGGGGAGTTCAAGCGCATCACGACGTTTGGCGGCTCGGCCGTGGCGCCCGACACCCTTCACCTCAACGTGCGCGACGATGGGTCCGATACCTACGCAGTGCGGGGCTTTGGCCTGTACCTGGCCGATGGAACGCTGTTCGCTGTGTATTCGCAGCCAACCCCCATCATGGAGAAGGCTGTAGCCGCGACCTTCCTGCTGGCCACCGATATTCGCTTCACCAATATCAATGCCACCAGCATCGAAGTGGGGGACGTTGATTTCATCAATCCGCCTGCCACCACCAGCCGCGCAGGTGTTGTCCGTCTCTCCACAGATCCGGAGGTGGACGCCGCTGCTGACAACGCCACTGCCCTCACTCCCCGAGGGTTGGGGCGGTACATCAACAACCGCTTCGGTACAGGCGCGCCTTCGGATTTCGTGAAGGTTCTTCTCGGCGCGGCCACTGCCGCCATCTTCCGAGTGCAGCTGGGCCTCAAGTCTGCTGCACTGAAGGAGGAAGGCGCCGGCAATGGGCTCGACGCAGATCTGCTCGATGGCGCGCACGGTGCTTACTATCTCGACTGGAAGAATCAAACCAATCTGCCGTCCAGTTTCAATCCCTCGATCCATAGTCACGCCATCGGAGAAATCACAGGTCTTTCTACCGCCCTTGATGGCAAGGCGAATCGCTCCGGCGACATCTTCACGGGCAGCATTGCGGTCAATGGGGGAAGCCTGCGCTCCTACGGGTGGCTCGGCGTTCCCAGCAACGGCGTGCTGTTCCTGGGCGATACCGGCTCGTATGTCCAGAAGAACGGCAGGTACTTCGAGTTCTCCAACTCCGCCGGCGGCTACATGGCGTACTTGGACGCCGGTGGCGGCATCTGGACCACTGGAAACTTCAATCCTGCCAGCAAGGTGAACAAGAACGGCGACACCATGACCGGTCCCCTGACGGTGCCACGGATCGACGTGAACGGCGGCAGCATCGGCGGCAGCTTCGGCGAGGAAGCGATCTGCTTCAATCTGAATGTGACCTCCACCAACGGGGAGTCCCTGCAGGCGGCGCTGGTGCGGCACAACTCGGGGCAAGGATGGCAAGGCACGGCATGGCGCATCCGTCGCGCGGTAGACGGAGTCAAGCAGGGCTATATTGACTTCGGGCCCCACTACGGCGGTGTCGCGGTCCAACTCGGGTATGGCGACGACCGCCGCGCCTGGCTGGCAACCGATGGCCAGTTCCATGCACCGGGTGGCTTTGGTCAAGGCTCTTCGCGCAAGCTCAAGCACATCGCCGGGGATCTGCCCTATGGGTTGGCTGAGGTGGTGAGAATGCAGACTGCGACGGGCACCTACCGCGAAGAGTTCAACAACGATGCCCGGCGTAGACTCTTCTTCATCGCCGAGCAGTTGATGGAGCTTGTTCCTGAAGCAGTCAATGCAGAAGGCGTCTATTTCAATGGCGAGTGGGTTCCGGCCGTTCTGATCGAGCAGCTTCTGCCTGTGTTCGCCAACGCCATCCGGGAGTTGCACGCTGAGGTCGCGGTTCTCCGGGATCGCATCGGGATCGCGCCGGCCGGTAGCGTCAGCGCGTAGCGGTCCGTCCAACACGTCAGCGGGGCTTGTAAGTGCTGGCCATACGCGGCGCGCCCCGTGCGCGCGCGCGGCTCGGCGTGGAGCATGGCGCTATGGATAGCGCCCTGCCCCAACAGATAAACAACCTGCTGCGCGACGGCGTTGTGACCGAAGTCGATCACGCCAATGCGCTCTGCCGCGTTCGTAGCGGCGAGCTGCAGACCGACTTCATTCAGTGGCTGGCGCCGGCTGCCGGCGAACTGATGGTATGGGCACCGCCGAGCGTAGGCGAGCAGGTGAAGCTGCTGTGCGGCGACGGTGACGTGGGTAATGCCATCGCTCTCGGTGGCCTGTACAGCGCACAGTTCCCGGCTCCGTCAAACGACGCTGGCGTTGTGCTAGTCCGATTCAAGGATGGCGCCCTGCTCCGCTACGACAGCCAGGCGCATGCGCTTGCTGCCACGCTTCCTCCAGGCGGGACGGTGGCCATTAGCGCAGATGGTGGGGTCACCATCACCGGCCCGGTCACCATCAAGGGCGACACCGCTATCACCGGGAAGGTAACGATCACCGGCGCAGCTGAAGTATCTGAGGACGTCGTCGGTGGTGGCATCAGCCTCAAGCAGCACAAGCACGGCGCGGTCCAGCCGGGCGGCGGTACCTCGGGCCCGCCGGCATGATCGGCATGGATGCCGCCGCTGGATCGATTGCTGATGATGATGCCCACCTGCGGCAGTCCATCGCAGACATCCTGACCACTCCGATTGGATCTCGTATCCAACGCCGCGACTACGGGTCGTTGTTGCCGGAGTTGATCGATCAGCCCTTAAACGACACCACCCGTCTGCGCCTGTACGGCGCCACTGCCACCGCCTTGATGCGCTGGGAACCCCGTCTGCGCCTCAGCCGCCTCACGCTCTCGCGCGGCCAGACGCCCGGCACCTTCGTGCTGGATCTGGACGGCCAGCGCGCCATGCCGGCGGGCGCATCCAGCACCACCCGCCTTTCCGTACCGCTCCGCTTCCGCAGCCCCTAATCGTAGGAGACACCCATGGCCACCGACTACCATCACGGCGTCCGCGTCATCGAAATCAACGGCGGCATCCGACCCATCCGCACCGTTGCCACCGCTATCGTCGGCATCGTCTGTACCGCAGAGGACGCGGATGCCTCTGTGTTCCCGCTCGACCGCCCGGTGCTGTTGACCGACGTGCTGGGCGCTGTTGGAAAGGCTGGCACCAGCGGCACGCTGCGCGCCACGCTGCAGGCCATTGCAGACCAGGCCAACGCCATCACCGTCGTCGTCCGCGTCGCCCAGGGCGCCGACGACAGCACCACCACTGCCAATGTCATCGGTAAGAAGGACGGTGCGACGTACACGGGCATGCAAGCACTGCTGGTGGCCGAGGCCCAGGTGGGCGTGCGTCCCCGCATCCTGGGCGCGCCGGGTCTGGATACCCAGCCGGTTTCCGGCGCCCTGGCGGTGATCGCCAAGAAGCTGCGCGCGATGGCCTATGTCAGCTGCGCGGCCAGTGCTTCGGTCACCGAAGCCATCGCCTATCGCGAGCAGTTCGGCCAGCGCGAGCTGATGCTGATCTATCCGGACTTCGTGGCGTTCAACTCCGCCGATGCCACCACCGGCATGGCCTTCGCCACTGCACGTGCACTGGGCCTGCGCGCGATGCTGGATGAGCAACAGGGCTGGCACAAGTCCATCTCCAATGTCGCCGTTGCGGGCGTCACCGGCATCAGTCGCGATGTGCATTGGGATCTGCAGGACCCGGCCACCGACGCTGGCCTGCTCAATGCCGCCGATATCACCACGCTCATCAACTCCAACGGCTACAAGTTCTGGGGCTCTCGCACCTGCAGTGATGATCCGCTGTTTGCTTTCGAGACGGCCACCCGCAGCGCGCAGATCCTCGCTGACACCATCGCCGATGCCCAGCTGGTCTATATCGACAAGCCGCTGCATCCCTCGCTCATCCGCGACATGCTCGAAAGCATCAATGCGAAGTTCCGCGAGCTGGTCAACGCCGGCTACCTGCTCGGCGCAAGCGCCTGGTACGACGAGGCGGCCAACCTGTCCAGCCAGCTGCAGGCCGGCAAGCTGGCCATCGACTACGACTACACGCCGGTACCGCCGCTGGAGAACCTGCTGCTGAACCAGCGCATCACCGACCGCTACTTCGCCGACTTCCCGGCCCGCATCACCGGCTGATGCCGAACAAGGAACTCAGACAATGTCCCTGCCCAGCAAGCTGAAGAACCTCAACCTGTTCAACGATGGCGCCAGCTACCTCGGCCAGGTGGTCGAGGTAAAGCTGCCCACCCTCACCCGCAAGATGGAAGAGTTCCGTGCCGGCGGCATGGTTGGACCCATCGAAATCGACCTCGGCCAGGAAAAGATCGAACTGGAATGGAAGTGCGGCGGCATGATGCGCGACGTGCTGCGCCAATACGGCGCAGTGCGCCACAACGCCGTCCAGCTTCGCTTCGCTGGCGCCTACCAGCGCGAAGACAGTGCCGACGTTGATGCTGTGGAGATTGTCGTCCGCGGCCGTCACAGCGAGATCGATGCCGGCACAGGCAAGGTCGGCGACGACACCGAGTTCAGCACCAAGACCACGGCCAGCTACTACAAGCTGAGCATCAACGGACGCACCGAGATTGAGATCGACATGGTGGGCATGGTGTTCAACGTCAACGGCGTGGACATGCTCGCCGCCCAGCGCCGCGCCATTGGCGCCTGATCCCCCAGCGCCGGGCGGCGACTGCAGCCCGGCCAAGCCTTCCTGAGAGAGACGCACCATGACTGCCAAGACCAAGACCGACACCATCAACTCCCCCGATCCGAACACCGTCACCCTGGACTACCCCATCCAGCGTGGCGAGCAGATCATCGATGCCGTGAGGCTGCGCAAGCCCAGCGCTGGCGAACTGCGGGGCATCAAGCTGGTGGATCTGCTGCAGATCGACGTGACTGCTGTGGCTACGCTGCTGCCGCGTATCACCGAACCGACCCTGACCGCCGCCGACGTGAACAAGCTGGACCCGGCTGACCTGGTCGCCATCGGCACCCTGACGGCGGGTTTTTTCGTACCGAAGGCGCAGCGGGAATCCCTGAACGGGTAGAGGACTTCATGGCCGATATCGCGGTGATCTTCGCGTTCACCCTCACCGAGCTATCGGCCCTTTCCCTGTCTGAACTGATCGAATGGCGCGAGCGCGCCCGTGTAAGAAGTGGAGCCGAGCCGTGATACCTTCCGCCCATGGCCACCTTGATCGCCATCGTTGTGTCGTTGCTCCTGCTCGCCTCGGCCGGCGGGCTGCTGGTCTGGGCACTGAGCGCGCTCTGCCGCTTCCTGGCTGCATTCGCTCCCGATCCGCCCGACAGCCCCGCGCCGTAGTCGGTGCCTCGGTTGTCGTCGCATGAGCGGCGGCAGCCTTCGGCTGCAGGTTGTTCTGCAGGCCCTTGACCAAGCCACGGCTCCCTTCCGCAAGGTGATGGCCGGCAGCAAGGGATTGGCCGGCGCGCTGCAGCAGCAGCAGGCCACCCTTCGCCGCCTCAACAACGCCCAGCGCGATGTGAGCGCCTACCGTCAGCAGCAGCAGGCCCTGAGCCGTACCGAGCAGAGCTACCAGCAGGCCCAGGCCCGCGTGGCGGCGCTGGCCCGGCAGATGAAGGAGGCGGGCACTCCCACCCGCAAGCTCAGCCGCGAATTCGGCCAGGCCAAGACTGCCGCTGCCCAGCTGGGCGCCCAGCAGAAGCAGCAGCATGTGGAACTGCAGCGGTTGCGTTCAGGGCTGGATAGCGCCGGCATCAGCACGCGCCAGCTCGGCGCCCATGAGCGCAAGCTGCGCACGGATATCGCTGCCGCCTCGCAGCAGATGGAACAACAGCGCACACGCTTGGCCGCCCTCGACGCGGCCAAGGCGCGTAGCCAGAAGATCCACAGCGCCGGCATGAACGCCGCCGCGCACGGCGCAGGCGTCGCTCTGGCCGCTTTCGGCGCGCTGCGCGCCCAGGGCCTGCCCATCGCTCAGGCCATGGTCTTCGAATCGGCCATGGCCGACGTGAAGAAGGTGGTGGACTTCGATACGCCCGATGGCTTCGAGAAGATGGGCAACGATATCGAGGAACTGTCACGGCGCCTGCCGATGGTGCCCACCGACATTGCCAAGATCGTCGCCGCCGCCGGCCAGGCCGGCGTCGCCAGCAATGAACTGACCCGTTTCGCCGAAGACGCGGCGAAGATGGGCGTGGCCTTCGACACCACGGCCGAGGATGCTGGCCAGACGATGGCCACATGGCGCACTGCGTTCCGCATGGGCCAGGATGACGTCGTCGTGCTGGCCGACAAGATCAACTACCTGGGCAACACCGGCCCGGCCAGCGTCCAGAAGATCAGCGAGGTGGTCAACCGCATTGGTGCCCTCGGCGAGGTCGCCGGCCTCGGTAGCGGCCCGTTGGCGGCGCTGGGCGCCACGGTGGCCGGTATGGGCATCGAGTCGGAAGTGTCTGCCACCGGCATCAAGAACATGCTGCTCACCCTGTCCTCGGGCGAGGCCGCAACTGCCCGGCAGGTGGCATCGTTCGACAAGCTCGGCCTCAAGGCGGGGGACCTGGCCAAAGCGATGCAGGACGATGCCGGCGGCGCCATTCTCGAAGTGCTGGAGAAGCTCAAGCAGCTGCCCAAGGCCGAGCAGGCCGCCACCATGACGCAGCTGTTCGGCCGTGAATCGATCGGCGCGATCGCACCGCTGCTGACCAACCTCGATCTGCTGAAGGAGAACCTGGGCAAGGTCGCCGATGAGCAGAAGTACAGCGGCTCGATGAACGCCGAGTACGCCGCGCGCGTCGGTACTGCTGAGAACGGCCTGATCCTGCTCAAGAACAGCGCCATCGTGCTTTCCCAGCGCATTGGCAAGACCCTCCTGCCCACGGTAAAGGAACTTGCGGCGCGGGTGGCCAAGGTCGCTGACCGCATGGCCGAGTGGGTGAAGAACAACCCGCAGCTGGTGGCAACCATCGCCAAGTTGGTCATCAGCGGCACCGCGCTGGCTGCGGCGCTGGGTGGCCTGCTGGTGGCCGGTGGCGTGGGCGCGATGGCGCTGACGCAGATCCACAAGGCCGTCATGCTGTTCAGCGGCGGCGGTGGTTTGGGCAAGCTGGTGGGTCAGGTGCTTTCGCTAGGTGGCCGAGCCTTCCCGATGCTGTTCAATGTTGGCCGCATGCTGCTGCCGCTGCTCGGCGGCATCAGCCTGCCTGTGCTGGCCATCGGCGCCGCTGTCGCGGTGGTGGCGGCGCTGGTGTGGAAGTATTGGGAGCCGATCAAGGCGTTCATGATCGGCACCTGGCAGGGCATCCTCGACGTGGTCAGTCCGATCATGGATGAGCTGGCCACCGCGCTCGAACCACTCGGCCCGGTGTGGGACATGGTGTCCGACGCCATGGGCAAGACATGGGATTGGGTCAAGAAGCTGTTCGCCCCCTTCGAGGCCACCAGCGAGCAGCTGCAGGGCGCCACGGATGCCGGGCGCGGGTTCGGCCAGATCCTGGGCACAGTGCTGACCGTGAACCTGCGCATGGCGGTCAAGGCCATCGGCTGGCTGGTCAGCGCCTTCATGACCATCCTGCCTGTGATCCAGAACGCCGTTGGTGGTGCTTGGACGTATCTGCAGGGCGCTTGGAATCTGATCGTGGGCCTGTTCACGGGCAACGGCGAGAAGATCCGCTCGGGTCTGAGCGCGATGTGGGCTGGCGTCAATCAGATCCTGCTCGGCTGGCCGGCGCAGATGATGCAGGCCGGAATCGACATGGTGCAGGGTCTGGTCAATGGCATCGTGTCCAAGGGCAGCGCGGCCATGGACGCCGTCGCCGGCATCGCCTCGGGCGTTGTCGGGAAGTTCAAGGGCATGCTCGGCATCCACAGCCCCTCCCGCGTCTTCGCGCAGTTCGGCGACTTCACGATGCAGGGCCTGGCCGGCGGCCTCGACCGTAGCCAGGGCGAGCCGCTTTCGCAGGTAGCAAGCCTTGGCGACAGAATGAAACAGGCCGGCGCCGGTATCGCGCTGGGAGCGGCAGCAATGCCGGTGATGGCTGGGGGCTCTCCGGTAGTGTCGCCCGGCGCTGCGGCTGCCGCAGCCGGCGCCTCCGGCGGTTCCAGCTACACCATCCAGGTCACCGTACCGCCTGGCACTGATGGCCAGGGGATTGCAGCCCAGGTCCGCGCGGAGATCGAGAAGATTGAGCGCGAGAAGTCCAGCCGACGTGCCTCCCGCCTGACCGACTGAGATCCCACCCATGATGATGAGCTACGGAACGTTTGTATTCTCCTTGCCCACGGCTGCCTACGAGCAGCTGCAGCGGCAGATGAGCTGGCGCCACGCCAGCAGTGAGCGTCTGCATGCGCGTCCCGCGCGGCAGTATGTTGGCCTGGGCGAGGACACCATCAGCCTGCAGGGCGTGATCGCCGGCGAGCTTGCGTTGAATCTGGATGTGCTGGACGAACTGCGCGCCCTCGCCGACGAAGGCAAGCCGCAGGCGCTGGTCGAGGGTACCGGACGCGTGTATGGGGCCTATCTGCTGGTCAGCCTCAACGAGACGCGCAAAGAGCTGTTCGCCGATGGCACGCCGCGCCTGATCGAGTTTCAGCTGCAGCTCGAACGCGACGACGATGGCGCAGCTGCCGAGGTGCTGGCATGAGGGCTACCGCCTACCCGATTCCCGCGTGGCGTGTGGTGCTGGACGGCATGGATCTGACCCGCCGTCTCGCGCCGCGCCTGCTCGACCTGTCGCTGTCGGAGAGCCGTGGTGATGAGGCCGACCAGATTGACCTTCGACTGCACGACCATGACGGGCGCCTGGCGCTGCCGCGTCGCGGCGTCGAACTGCAGGTGGCCATCGGCTGGGAGGGTAGCGGCCTGTTCGACAAGGGCACGTTCGTGGTCGATGACGTCGAGCACAGCGGCTCACCAGACATTCTCACGATCCGGGCGCGTTCCGCGAACCTGACGGGCGCCGTACGGAGCCGACGCGAGCGCAGCTGGCACGACACCACCCTGGGCGATATCGTCGGCGCCATTGCAGGCGAGCATTCGCTTCGACCGTCGATAGCCGCGGATCTGGCGCGCCAGGCCATCGGGCACCTTGACCAAGCCAATGAGAGCGATATCAATCTGCTCACGCGGCTGGGCAAGCGCTTCGACGCGGTGGCCACGATCAAGGCGGGTGCCCTGATCTTTGCCCCCATCGGCTCCGGCACCACCGCCAGCGGTCAGCCGCTTCCCGGCGTGCAGATCACCCGCGCCAGTGGTGACCAACACCGCTACACCGTAGCCGACCGCGAGAAGTACACCGGTGTGCGCGCCTACTGGGGTGACCGCAAGGCCGCGCGCCGCGCCGGCGTGCTGGTCGGCACAGCGGACAACGAGAAGAAGTTGCAGGCGACCTACGCCACCGTTGACGAAGCCCGGCAGCATGCTGAGGCAGAATTCAAGCGACTGGATCGCGGCACTGCCCAGTTGAGTTACACGCTCGCGCTGGGCCGTGCCGACATCTACCCCGAGCAGACCGTTTCGGTAAGCGGGTTCAAGCCGGAGATCGACGGTACCGACTGGCTGGTGTCCAAAGTCACGCACACCATCGACGGCAGCAGCGGGTTCACAACGGCGCTTGAGTTGGAGCGAGTCTCTTAGCACCCCGGAACATCCAATAGCCGCGTACAGCCAGTTGCTGCCGGGGTAGCCAAGCTACTTACCCCTAGCCCAGTCGATCTGCTCTTGGATGTAACCATCGAGGAGCTCGGACTGATGAGATACCGCCTCCCGCAACACCTGTGTTTGCGTAATGAAGCTGCAGTACTTCTGCAGTGCCTTGTGCGCATCGCTCTCCTTGCGGAACGACTGCAGGCGTTCTCTCCACGCAGGGATGGGGTCAACGGGAAACGGCGCTTTATAGTTTGACAGGAGCCACTTCGTGATTGCGGGCCCTTGTGCTGCGCGCCCGGAATACCCGTTCTCAACTGCGTACTTGACGCCCTTTTCCGTAGATACCAACGCCCACGTTTGGGCGTCCACGACCACCTGATCTCTGGTGTAGTTTCCCCGATGTGGCGCGTTCGTTGCGATGAACGCGATTTGAACATCCACACGTTCGATTGTCTTCTCCCAATCCCGGGTCAGATCGCCAACCATGTCGGGCTTCATGTTGACCGCCACGGCCCTAAGACGCTTCCATGCCAAGTCGAACAGATCGCCCATCTTCCAGATCAACGCAGTACTGTCAGTGTCGTCCAGATACTTTGCGACGCGATGGGAAACCCGCCCTGATCCGAATGACCACACTGCGGGTCGGTACCTGGTCAGAAGATCACAGCAGTTGAGGAAATAAAATATTGCAAGCGAATGCAATATTCCCTCGTGACGCAGTCCCGCGTGATACGAGCTATTTCGGAATGAATGAAGCCAATTGATGGACTGGCTCATCTCCTTCGTCAACAATCCTGTCTTAAGCGCAAAGGCCACCTTCGCATCGAACTTGTGACCTAGGGCTGCCTCCAAGGCTTTCACACTGAACGTCGTGTCGCTTGAGGGGCTCCATCCCCCATCGAATATCTGCTTATCACGGGCGTGCTGATGCAGCGTCAGCTCGACCACGTTGTCAATCAGCATAATTGCGAAGCGATCAAAGTTCCGATCCTTCATGGCTAACTGATCTAGTGCCAAGTCCAACTGATCAATGTGATCACACAGCATCTGATTCACGCGAAAGCTCCTACGCTATAGGTCGACCAACCTGGTCTTTGATGTTTCAGATATCTAAGGTTCCACTGCCCTAGTCACGCTTGAACTTAGCGTCCAGATCTCTAGCGCCCAGCCGCCGAAGCTCCAAGTTCAAGTTTTCCATTCCGCTAACACTTATTCGTACTCTGCAGAGCCGGTGTACCGAGAGTAGTGCTCGGCTTGTGCGTCTCAACAATGCTCGCCCATGCGATACCCTCAGGTAGCGCACTGCAATGCCACAACATAGGAACAGGGCTGCTTGGGGTAGTGATGCAGCGCTTGGACTCTCGGTCAGCGGCAACGCCAGCCACGACTGCCAGAGCGCGATGGCAAGGACGGCTGATGCGAGGGGCCTGTCGGGCTGGCTAGATGGACGTTCCACCGAAGTTGTGGCGTGAGGGCATTGCATTTGCACATCGCCAGTGAACACCTGGCCAATCACGGCCCCCTCGAACACGGTAGGACCGCTGCACACGCACGTTGCCTGACCACGCTTCACTTCACCGCTACAACCCATATTCCCTCACATCAGATTCCGCGCCCTGCCGGCGCCCTGTACGGGCGAGTTAGCGGCCTGAATGCGATGTGGGGTGAGCCTCAGCGAGCGAGTTTCTTTGATCCCTTCGGAGCCTTGACAACGACCTTTTGCCCGCGCAGATCCACATCGCCGCTGATCTGCTGGCCGATGCTGGTGTTCTCGAAGCTGGTCCGAGGCGCAGTTGCTGTCGCGGTTGGCGTAACACCGCGCAGCGTGGCAAGCACTGCTGCGCGTGCCGATGCCGACGCACTGCGCCAAGCATCGAGCAGATCCGCATCAGCCTCGGCCAAACGATCCCGGCGCCCAACCAGCACATATGCCAGATCCACCCCGAGCTCGTCCGCCGCAGCGAGATAGGCACCACCGGGCAGATGCTCGTCCTTCTCAAACAGGATCTGCGAACGCTTCGTTACGCCGCAGGCCAGTCCGATGGCCTCCTGGGTAAGACCCAGCCGCTTCCGTTCTTCTTTCAGGCGATTACCGACAGACACGCACTTTCCCCTTGACAGGTGTAGTTAACTTCACCAACATTCCGCTTAGAAATACACAGGGCAAACGGAATGAACGCCAAACGACGTACCGCAGCACCAGCGCTGCGCACTGCCGAACAAGCCCGGCAGTGGCTGATCGACAACGGTCTCTCCGTGTCTGCTTTCGCAGAGAAGCACGGGCTGGACCGAAACGCCGTGAACAACGCCTTGCGCAGCAGCAGCAGGTGCCGGATCGGCAAGACCCACGATGCTGCCGTTGCCCTCGGCATGAAAGCCGCCCCTGATTCTCACACAGAATTGCCCGTTTCTACCCGTGTGCGCTCACCCAAGAGCAAAGACGGCAAAGCCTCGGCCACAGCGAAGGCTGCAAAGAAGGCGATCAAGGCACGGGGTAAAGCATGAGCGCGGCAGTCGGACAGCGCGCTGTGTTCTGCTGCCCCGCCTGCAATGCCCCGCTGGTGAAGCGCACCAGCGCATTGCAGCACCCGTTCCTGCGGACTGACGCATACGTCTGCCCAAACCCCATGTGCGGCGCCACCTACACCGGCAGTTCTGAACTGACCAATCTGGCCAGCCCGAGCGGCCTCCCCAGCGCTCCGGCCTGCGAACTGCCACCGACACCCGGATACCAACGGTCGATGCTGCAGACGCGCTGGAAGCAGGATCGCGGCGACCTGCAAACCGACTGGATCGACGCAATCGAATCCTGTCCTGCTGACGGCGAACAGCCGCCGGTCTGATCCACCTTTCCCCTTCCACCACCAACTGACCTGGCGCCGTCTGGCGCCAGCAAGGGAGTGCTGCGCCTGTGATGCGCCACAAGACTCAATTTGATGGATGGTCCTCGGCAATGGCGCCGAGTTTCGTCACCGCGCCGGCGCAAGTCGAGTACGTGTCCTATACACAGAAGCAGCGCGACGCCGACGAGCTTCGCGCCCAGGTCATGGCACACATTGCGCGCGGTGGCGCCTACGAACAGCTGCCGTCGATCACTACCGCACAGGGGGCCGTATGAACCTGGCCGCCGCTGTAACCAATCTGCACATTTCTACACAGTTTTACTTGACTTCCCCAAGGACGGGGAGCAGGATCTGCGCCAAGGAGCTTAGAAACTCCGAGGATACAGCGGCATCCGCGCCCGTCAGCATCGCGGTTTTTTTGCGCCTGCAAAACGAGCGCACCGACGTTTTTCTGCGTCGGGAGGCGGCAGCGATACAACACCCGCAAGGGGAAAGCTGTCGGCCGGTCTGTATCCCGGTTTCTAACCTCCCGACTTCCTCGGTGCGGCG
Source organism: Stenotrophomonas sp. Steno-C17 (assembly GCF_056393165.1). Taxonomy (NCBI): domain Bacteria; kingdom Pseudomonadati; phylum Pseudomonadota; class Gammaproteobacteria; order Lysobacterales; family Lysobacteraceae; genus Stenotrophomonas; species Stenotrophomonas sp. Steno-C17. Next base: position 71,071 of record NZ_JBWJPD010000010.1, on the reverse strand, counting down.
CTTAGAAACGTCTCGCCGAGGCCACACCTCGGATACAGGAGACGTCTCCATGCCTCATGGCGCCCCTTCCACGCCCGGCAACCCTTCCGCGCGTCAAATCTCGCTCGCTTTCGGCCTGATCGCCGACACACTCGAATGGTCCAACGAAGACTATCAGGCGTTCATCGCCCGGCTGGTCGCAGTTGGTATGTCCCCGCTCGCCATCACCCTGGGCGACGTGCTGATGGCCTATACGGCGCAGTGCGACGCCCGTAGGAGCGCACCTGCCGCAGACAGCAGGGGGGCGCACTGATGGCCCCGGTGAATGTCGCGATGCCCGCTGAGGCGCTGCGCCCGGTGATCGTTCTGGAAACCCAGGTCCCCGGCTTCGGGCTGCGCGCCTCCTTCGACCAGCGCCGGGTGCTGTACCTGGCCCTGATACACCTCGATTCGGATACCGCCGCAACCGTATCCGCGCACAACTCGAGAAATGTGCAGCGCGCCGCTACCGAAGGCATCCAGACCGGTGCCGTCGTATACCTGCTCGCCAAGGGCGAAGCCGACCGGTTCTTCGACTGGCTTCGCACCGGCGATACCTATCCGGGCGGGGTGAACTGATGGCCGGCCACAACGGACACACCCCTATCCTGCTCGCCGCCACAGATCGAGGTGCCCAGGTCATCGGAAGCGACGACTACCTGCGCCTCTGCCGCATCGCCGACGCGGCCGCGCTGCTGGCCAAGCTTCCGAGCGAGGCGGCAAAGATGCTGGAAATCGAAGCGGACCACACCTCAGCGATCGCGCAGTACATGGCCGAGGATCTGGCCGCGATCCTGAGCCGCTCCCGGCCCGCAGACGAGTAACGCACCACCCCAGCCTCTGCAGCGCGCCAACGCCGCAGGGGCTGGTCAGGAGAGAACCATGCAACACCACCGCACCGCCGCAACTGCGGCGAACGAAGGCTGAGCCGTCATGCAAGAAGAAATCCGCCAACAGGTACTGTCGCGCATCGAGCGCGACTATGGCCTCAAGCACCGCAGCGGCACTGAGTACATGCGCGGCGGCAAATGCCCCCACTGCAGCAAGAAGGAGCTCTACACCAGCTACCAGAAGCCATGGGTGCTGCGCTGTGGCCGCCAGGCCAAGTGCGGTCAGGAGGTGCGCGTGCGCGACCTCTACGATGACCTGTTCGACGACTATTCCAAGAACAACCCGCAGACACCGCAGGCGCCGCACGCCGCCGCCGATGCCTACCTGGCCACGGGCCGCGGATTCAACGTAAAGCCGCTGCAGGGGCTGTACACGCAGGAGAGCTACTACGACCGCACGAAGCGGGAGGGCACGGCAACTGTGCGCTTTCCGCTGGTCAAGGGCGGCTGGTGGGAGCGACTGATCGACCGCCCGCACCGCTTCGGTAAGCAGAAGGCTCGCTTCGCGCCAGGCGAGAGCTACGCCGGAGTGTGGTGGGGTGCCGCAGCGAAGGACCAGCTACGCGTGGCCCGTGAGGTCTGGATCGTAGAAGGCATCTTTGACGCCATTGCGCTGCTGCAGCGCGGCATCTGCGCTGTTGCCGCTATGTCGAGCAACGCCTATCCCGAACTGTCTCTCAAGGAACTGCGCGACGCGCGCCCGGGCGATCTGCCGGTGCTGGTGTGGGGGTTGGACAACGAGCCCGGCGCGCGAGCCTATACGGTCAAGCATGCGCGCCGTGCCGAGAAGCTCGGCTATCGCTGCATGGCCGCACAGATCGAACAGGTTGGCGAGAAGAAGACCGACTGGAATGATCTGCACCTGCGTGCCCAGGCTGCCGAGGACGGCGATGCGCAATGGCAGGCCGACCTTGACCTGGCACGCCACAACGGCGCTGTGCTGATGGCGCGCACCGCCGTGGATAAGGGGCTGGTGATCTACCAGCGTGAGCAGAAAACCCAGTTCCACATCGAGTTCGCCTCGCGGCTGTTCTGGTTCGAGTTCGACGCGGTGCGCTTCGACAAGATGATGCGGGAAAAGAACCCCGACGACGAAGAGGGCGCGGTCAGCGAAGAGACCGAAGCCAAGATCCAGCGCGCCTGCGCGTCGGTCCAGCAGATCGCCAACTGCTACCCCGAAGCGCTCTACTTCCAGCGCCACGAGGCAACCGACGAAAGCTGGTACTACTTCCGCGTGGACTTCCCGCACGATGCACCTTCGGTCAAGGGCACCTTCACCGGCGCCCAGGTGGCGAGCGCGACCGAGTTCAAGAAACGAATCATCAGCCTTGCGCAGGGCGCCGTGTTCAGCGGCAGCGGACAGCAGCTGGATCGGATGATGGAAGATCAGCTGTTCAACATCAAAAAGGTCGACACGGTCGATTTCGTCGGATACAGCCCGGACCACAAGGCATACATCTTCCCCGACCTGGCCGTACGTTCCGGCGAGGTGACCCTCGCCAACGCGGAGGACTACTTCGAGTTCAACAAGCTGCGCATCAAGACCACGCAGCGGTCGATCCGGATGGACATTCAGCGCGACCATGAGCAGTACACCATCCAGTGGCTTGAGTGGCTGTGGATGTGCTTCGGCACGCATGGCGTTGTCGCCCTGACGTTCTGGTTTGGCTCGCTGTTCGCGAACCAGATCCGCAGCGCGCACAAGTCCTTCCCGTTCTTGGAAGCAACGGGCGAGGCCGGCGCTGGCAAGACCACGCTGCTCAACTTCCTGTGGAAGCTACTGGCTCGCGCCGACCATGAAGGCTTCGATCCTGCCAAGTCGACCAAGGCTGGCCGCGCTCGCGCCATGGGCCAGATTTCCGGCATGCCCATCGTGCTGCTGGAAGCAGACCGTAGCGACAGCAACGACAAGGCGCATGCCAAGTCGTTCGAGTGGGACGAACTCAAGGACTACTACGGCGGCGGCACCCTGGCCACGCGCGGCGTGCGCAATGGCGGCAACGAAACCTATGAGCCGCCGTTCCAAGGGACCATCGTCATCAGCCAGAACGCGGCCGTCGATGGCAGCGAGGCGATCCTTACCCGTATCGTCAAACTGCATTTCAAGAAGCCCAGCGCCACCACCGAAAGCCGTCAGGCGGCCGACAATCTCAATGCACTACCCGTCGAGAAGCTGAGCTACTTCCTGCTCGCTGCGCTCAAGGCAGAGGCCGCCGTAATGGAGAAGTTCGGCGAGCGGGTGAAGTTCTACGAGGCCAGGCTGCGCGAGGACAAGGAACTGCGGGTCGAGCGCATCATCAAGAACCATGCGCAAATGCTGGCGCTGCTCGATGCAATGCGGCTGGTAGTGCAGATGCCCGACGACATGGTGCGCGATACCCGCGCTGCCCTGGTCAAGATGGCAACCGAGCGGCAGGACGCCATCGGCGCCGACCACCGAATCGTTTCCGAGTTCTGGGACGCGTTCGAGTACATCGAAATGCAAGCCAGTGGGGATAGGCCAAGTGTGCTGAACCACTCGCGCGACGATGGCCGCATCGCCATCAATCTCAATGAATTCATTCAGAAGGCCGGCTACTTCGGTCAGCAGGTGCCAGACATTGGCGACCTGCGCCGGTTGCTGGTCGAGTCGAAGCGCCACAAGTTCGTGAGCGCCAACACCGCAGTCAACAGCGCGATTCGATCAAACCCATCGATCAGCAGCACCGTGAAGTGCTGGGTGTTCCAGAAGTAAGACCCGCAGTAACAGCAAAGGCCCGGCGGGGAGTGCGCCAACACAGCCCCCAAGGCCATCCACCAACGAAGTTCAGGAGAGAACCATGCAACAGATGACAGGCCAAGCCGTGACCACCCTCGCAAAGTCGCTGGATTCCAGCACCGGACCCGGACCGGAGGCTACCACGGGTGTGCATAACTGTGTGAATGCGGGTGTCGGCGCGGACGCCGAGGCCAGCGCGACGATCACGCTCGACGTCACCCACAACCGCGTGATCGCCACGGCGACGCTGAACATGGGGCCGGCCAAGGTCGCGCAGTGCGTGTTCGAGCGCCGCAAAGGGAGCAAGAAGGGCTGGGCGTTGGTCAAGGGCACCGACTTCAACGATGAAACCATCTGGATTTCGCCCGAGCTCGCGGACCTGGCCAGCCGTATGCCGTTCCCCTATGAGGTAGCCAACATGCTGCCCGGCAAGCGGGCAACGGCCGCTGCCGTGGCGCAGGCCGCGCAGGAGGTGGCCAATGGCTGATCTCGTTGCCCTGGCGGTCATGTGCGTGCTGCTGCCGGCCGCCGGCGCCACCATGCTCAAGATGTGGCAGACGCGCCCGCCTAGGCGGCGTCATAGCGGCATGGCCGTGGGCCAGATTCCGCAGGCGCTACGCCGCCGCGCCCCCATGGCCGTGCGCCGGGAGGTGGCCCATGGTTGAACTGATGATCCGCGACGCCGCCAGACACTGCCCGGACTGCGGCCAGACCGGCGTCCTCGATTTCACGAATGTTCCCGCTTCGGTGCGGACGTACACCCGCGAGGACGGCAACTATTCGGACCACAACGGCCCCTCCCGCGACTACGAGTGCCGCGAGTGCGGCGCTTCATTCACCCTCACTGGCTGGGAGGATTCCCGTGGTTGATATCGACGCCGCCCGCCGATTCCTCGCCACTCAGTTCGAGAGCGCCGGCCTGCCTCACGTCGCCGGCGGAATCCTGGCCGGCACCAGCCCGTTCGGCCATGGCATGTACATCGCAGCCGTTGCGTCCGCACTGGCTGCGCCCTGTGCGGCCTGTGGCGTCCCGCAGGAGGCCACCCATGGGTAAGCGCCAGATCATCGCTGTGTGGTTCTCCTGCGGCGCCGCGAGCGCGGTGGCGGCGAAGCTGACGCTCGACCGCTACGCCTCAACCCATGAGGTGCGCATCGTGAACAACCCCGTAGCCAACGAAGATCCGGACAACCTGCGTTTTTCCCGCGATGTGGCGGCATGGCTGGGGGTGGAGGTCGAGACAGCCATCAATTCCAAGTTCCCCTCCTGCGACGCAGTTGATGTGTGGGAGAAGGAACGGTACATGGCTGGTGTCGCTGGCGCCCCCTGCACCCGAGCACTCAAGAAGCGCGCACGCCAGGACTGGGAGTTGATCCACAAGCCAGATTTCCATGTCCTCGGCTTCACCGTTGAAGAACGCGCGCGCCATGATCGGTTCGTGCGCGGCGAGCGCGAGAACGTGCTGCCGGTGCTGATCGAAGCGGGCCTGAGCAAGCCCGACTGCGCGGCTCTGCTGCTGTCCGCCGGCATTGCGTTGCCGGCCATCTACCTGCGCGGCTACCCGAACGCCAACTGCATCGGCTGCCCACCAAAGGCCCGCGCCATCATCACCGCGCTGCGGGAGGCCGCATGACACAGCGACAGAAGACGCCGCCGCGCGCAGTTCCTGCCTGCCCGGATGACCACACGGCGCGGTACATCCACGATCTACGCCGCGAGGGCGCGGGCGGTGGCCACCTTATCGAATGCCGTTGCAGCAGCACGGCGAAGCACCCGACGTTCGACCTGGCGTGGGCGCACTGGCACAAGCAACACGGGCTGCAGCCGACCGCCGCGGCAGTGGAGGAACCGCTGCCAAACAACGTATTACAGATGAAATTGTTCGCCGCAGGGAGGGCTTGAGCATGGCGCAGATCCTGCACTTCACTGATCTACAACGGATCTGCGCCCCTGATGGTCCGCCCCCGACGCCGGCAACGGTTGAGCGGTGGGCGGACGGTCAAGGGATTTTGTATAAGTACGACCGGCGCGGGCGCATCTGGACCACCGTAGAGGCCCTCAACGCTGCCTTGGGTCTGCCGGGCGCAACGGCACCACCCCACGAAACAACACTGCTGGAACTGGTTTGATGACACGTGGTCGAAAAAGGAAGTTCAACCCGGAGATCCCTGGTCACATCGACCAGGGATCGCTGCCGCGCGGCCTGTACTGGGCGGATGGGCGCTGGTACGTGCTTTCCCCTCACCCCGAAGGTATTGGCCGAATCAAGACAACGGTGGCCAACGGCAACGCTCGGTTGTCGGACCTGCACGCGATCATGGAAGCGCGGGGCGGTGGCAGTCTGCGCGGCTCGCTCGATCACCTGACCGAGATTTTCAAGAGGTCCAGCGAATACCTGGACCTCACCGCCAAGTCCAGGGCGGGATACGACTACTGCGCCGCCAAGGCTTGCGGATACCTACTGCGCGATGGCCGCATGCTTGGCCAACAGCGCATAGAGCAGCTGTCGGTGCCGGTACTGCAGCGCGTCGTAGAAACGCTGGCCACTGGCCGGCCAGCCATTGGAAAGGTGCCGGGGATCCCAGCGACGCCGGCAGCGGCCAACCGCGTCGCCAGCTACCTACGGCGCCTGTTTGCTTGGGGCATCCGGCACGGGCACTGTGCGACCAATCCCGCTGACGGCATCCGCAAGGTGCGTGAGAAGCGCGACGCACGCATGCCTGACCACGATTCGTTCGACGCGGTGCTGCAGTTCGCCCGGATTTGTGCGAACCGACAAGCGCATACCGCAGGCAGCTGCCCGCCCTATCTCCCAGCGGTCATGGAGCTGGCATACGCGGTCCGCCTGCGCGGCATTGAGGTGGACACGCTCACCGATGCCCACATGCAGCATGAGGGCATCCGTAGCAATCGCCGAAAGGGGTCACGCGACAACGTGACGCTGTGGACCAAGGAACTACGCGCGGCGGTGAACTGGTTGCAGGGTTACCGGGACGACCGAATGCAGGCCCACGGCCGGCCCATACCGATCAAACCGGAACAGCGGCGCCTTCTGGTTTCGGAGTCCGGCACCCCGCTGACCAAATCGGCCCTCGATAGCGCCTGGCAACGCATGATCCGCCGCGCGATTGCTGAGGGAGTGATCGAGAAGGACCAACGCTTCGCGCTCCACGGCCTGAAACACCGGGGAATCACCGACAGCGAAGACAAGGGCGCTGGTGGTCACGTGACCGAGGCAATGCGCCAGCTGTACGACCATTCAGTGCCGGTGGTCAAAGCTGCCGTGAAACCAAGAAAGAGCCGCTAATTTTCCCGGTAATTTTCCCGGTAGACGTACAAAGGCCAGCGCCCCGCGCTGGCCTTTTTCGTTGAAACCCCTATTTCTAAGGCGTTTCGTCGCGTCCTCGGTGGTGCCGCTTATCCGAATCGAACGGATGACCTACTGTTTACAAGACAGTTGCTCTACCAACTGAGCTAAAGCGGCATGGGGTGCTGGGTGCTGCGCCGGCGGCGCCTGGCGCGGCCGGGACCCGATTCTAGCGCAGTCGCGTGCAGTCCAGCGACCGTTGCTGTGCGGCGGCACTGCGCTGCTGCACCTGGGCCGGCTCGCTGCCGCTGGCCAACTGCCCTTCCAGCCACCACTGCCCGGCTTCGCCGCTGGCGACCAGCCGCGGCTGGAAGCCGGCGGCCTGCACGGCGGCCATGCGCCGTTCGGCACCTTCGCGGTTGCGGTACTGGCCCAGGGCAATGGCATTGGCCTCTTCGCCCTGGCCAATGATGTAGTAGTCGCTCAGCCCGGCGGCAACGATGCGCTTGACCGTGGCCTGCGCGTCATCGCGGCTGGCCGCGGCAGGCAGCAGCACGCGGTAACGGGCACTGCCGCTGGCGGCCGGCTGCTCGCGCAGGCGGGCCGGCGCCAGCAGGGAGCCGGCACGGCCTTGCGCGGCCACGGCGGCGGCGCGGTCGGCAAACGGCCCCAGCGCGATGCAGCGCGGCGGCGCGGCCGGCTTTTCAGGCGTCTTCTCCGGCGCGGGCTTTTCGGCGGCGGGCGGGGTCGGTTCGGCGGGCTTGGCCACGGCGGCAATTGGCGCGGCGGCGGTCGGCTGCGGCGCTGCGGTGGGCGTGGGCACCGCAGCCGGTGCATCGGCAGGCGCCAGCGCGGTGCCCGGTGCGGCTTCGCGTGCCACCAGCGCTTCGGTCGGCGCGGCACTGGTCTGCGCCGCGGCCACCGCGTCGGTGCCGCCCGGCAGCCAGCGCAGCTCGGCCACGCCGCTGGGCGGCGTTGGCGCAGGCGCGCGCGCAGGTTCGGTTCGCAGCAGCCACCAGCTGGCGACCCCCAGGTTGAGGATGGCCAGTACGACAATCAGGGCACGGGTCAGCATGCGCCGATACTAGCCTGCTGCCGGGTGCACCGCCCAGCGGGCCAGGCCATCGAGCACCAGCGACGGGTGGTAGTCGGCGCCCGGCAGCAGCGGCATCAGCGCCGGTGCGCCGCCACCATGCACCAGCAGCGCGGGCGGCGTGCCCAGCAGCGTCTGCGCCTGCTGCACGCTGCGCTCGATCAGCGCCACGGCCGCACCATCGCAGCCCGACGCCAGCGCATCGGCGGTGTCGTTGGCGAATTCGCTGTACTCGCCACCACTGGCCGGCAACTGCACGGCACGCGCGTGCAGGGCTTCGCGCATGGTGGTGGGCGATGCGGAAATACGGCCACCGTGGTGCTGGCCGTTGCCATCCAGCAGGTCCAGGGTGAGTGCGGTGCCCACCCCGACCACCAGGACCGGGCGCTGCGCGGTGGCCGCTGCCAGCAGGGCCAGGAAGCGGTCCACGCCGAATTTTTCCGGCTTCGCATAGGCAATGCGCACGCCCGCGCATTCGGCGCTGGTGCGCACCACGCGCACCTCATCGAAGCGGCGCTGCAGCTGGTCCAGCATCGCGGCGGTAAGCGACGGTGCGGCCACGCTGGCAACGAAGGCGACGCGGCCGCTGGGCAGGCTGTGCTCAGGCTGCGCGGCCATGCCTTCGGCGCCATGCGCCCAGGCCTGCACATCGCCGGCACGGTTGCCTTGCAGTGGTGCGAATTTGAAACGCGAATTTCCCAGATCGAACAACCAATCGCTCATGCCGCCCTCACGCTGACTTCGCCGGCGTGCAGCAGGCGTTCGCGGCCATCGATGCGCACGCGCAGTGCGCCGTCATCGGCCAGGCCCAGCGCAGTGCCGTACTGCCATTGGCCATCCAGTTCCACGCGCACTTCCTGGCCGGCCAGCATGTCCAGCGCGGCATAGCGCGGCAGGAACGGCGCCAGGCCGTCGCGGTCGAAGGTTTCCAGCGCCGGCAGCAGGCGCGCCAATACGGCGGCCACCACCTGGTTGCGGTCCACCACGGTGCCGGCCAGCGTGTCCAGGTCCACCCACGGCTGGGTGATCTGATCACCGAACGCGGGCGGCATATGCACGTTGATGCCGATGCCGATGACCGCGCGCGCCGGACCGGCATACTCGCCGCCGCCCTCGGCCAGCAGGCCCACCAGCTTGCGGCCGTCCACCAGCACGTCGTTGGGCCATTTCAGCTGCGCCTGGGTGAAGCCCAGATCGTGCAGCGCCTCGGCCACGGCCACGCCGGCCACCAGGCTCAACCCGGCCAGACGGCCCAGGCCGCCTTCGAACAGGCGCAGCACCGACAGGTAGACATGGGCGGCCAACGGCGAGGCCCAGCTGCGGCCGCGGCGCCCGCGGCCACCGGTCTGGCGCTCGGCCAGCAGCACGCTGACCCCGCGCACCGGCGCGCTGCAGCGCAGCAATTCGGCGTTGGTGGAGTCCACCGTCCAGGCCACCTGCAGGTCGTGCAGCAGGGCTTGAGCATCGGCGGGCAGGCGGCTGCGGATCGCCTGCGGGTCAAGCAGCTCCAGTGCCCGGGTCAGCCCGTAGCCCTCGCCCGCACGCCCCTGGATGTCCACACCAGCGGCCCTAAGTCCTTGAATCCGCTTCCAAATGGCGGCCCGGGTCTGGCCCAGCTCACGGGCCAGGGCGTCGCCGGAGAGGCGACCGGCAGCGAGTTTGGCCAGCAGTTGGCGATCGTCCACGGCAGTTTCCGTCAGGTCAGGCAGGAATTATGCGGGAAAGGCCGGGCAGGCGCCCGCCGGGGGGCTTCCACTGCGGGGCCGGGTTCGGGCTATGATCGGGAACTCACCTCCCCTTAACGTGGATGTCGTCAATGCGCCGTTATGCCCATTGCCTGATCCTGCTGACGATGCCCTTTGCGGCGTCTGCAACGGCAGCGCTCGATGACAGCCGGGGTGCCTGTGTGTATTCGGCCGGGGATGCCGCTTCGCAGCGCGCGCCCAGCGCCGCGCCCACCAGCGCAGCGGCCAAGCCGGCGCCGGTACGCCCTGCGGCCAGCACTACCACCGGCGGTGGCGGCGATGACGATGTGCTGCCGCGCATCCGCGCACCGAAGTGGCACAGCTACCTGCCGGGCATGTTCCGCTGATCAGGTCGTTGTTGCAGTGGCTGCGGCCCACGCCGCGGCCGATCGAAGATATCCATTGGGATGATGCCTGCCAGCGCGCGGCGTGGCTGCGCGGCCTGGACGATGCGCGGCGCGCGCGTCTGCGCGTGCTGGCCACGCGCTTCCTGCACGAAAAGACCCTGACGCCGGTGGGCGGCCTGCAACTGCAGGTGGCCGACGGCGTGCTGCTGGCAGCGCTGTGCTGCCTGCCGCTGCTGGAATTCGGCGAAGTGGGGCTGCAGGGCTGGTCGCAGCTGATCATCTACCCCGATGCGTTCCGCGTGCACCGCAGCCACATGGATGCGGCCGGCGTGCTGCACGAATGGGATGACGAGCTGATTGGCGAAGCCTGGGACAGCGGTCCGCTGATCCTGTCGTGGGCCGATGTGCACGCCGACCTGGCCGCGCCCCACGATGGCTTCTGCGTGGCCGTGCACGAGATGGTGCACAAGCTGGATGCATTGGACGGCGCGATGGATGGCACCCCGCCGCTGCCCCGCGACTGGCAGCGCGAATGGGCAGCCACGTTCCAGCAGTCCTATGACGCCTTCTGCGCGCAGGTGGATGCGGGTGTGGAAATGTTGATCGATCCGTATGCGGCCGAAGCCCCGGAAGAGTTCTTCGCGGTGGCCAGTGAGTACCATTTCTCCGCGCCGGATCTGCTGACCGAGGCGTTGCCCGAGGTCGCCGCGCATCTGCGGCGGCTGTATGGCGCGCCGCCGGCGATGGTGGGGTGATTCATGTGTTCGCCGGGCATGGCCCGGCGCTACCGTGGGCCGTGGGTAACGCCGGGCGATGCCCGGCGGCGGGGATCACGGGCCCGGCGGCAGGCGTACTTCGAAGCGGGCACCGCCCAGTTCGCTGGAGCGGGCCACCAGCAGTTCACCGCGGTAATCCTTGATCAGGTCCTGCACGATCGACAGGCCGATGCCATGGCCCTGCACACGCTCATCGCCGCGCACGCCGCGCTGCAGCACCTTGCCGATGTCCTCCGGGGCGATGCCCGGGCCATCATCGTCGACCGCCAGCAGCAGACCGGCGCGGCGCGCGTTCGGCGCCGGCAACGGCTGGGCGGTCAGCAGCACGCGGCGCTTGGCCCACTTGAAGGCGTTTTCCAGCAGATTGCCCAGCAGTTCCTGCAGGTCCCCCGGCTCGCCGTGGAAGCGCGCCGCCGGGTCGATGTCGAATTCGCACAGCACGCCCTTGGCGGCGTAGACCTTTTCCAGCCCGCGCACGATTTCTTCGGCGTTGGGTTCGATCGGCAGCGGCGCGGAGAACAGCTTGTGGCCCGACGAGGCGGCACGCGCAAGCTGGTAGGACACCAGGTTGTTCATGCGCTGCAGCTGCACGTCCAGCTCCTCGCGCAGCGCGCCGTCGCCAGCGCCGCTGTCCATCTGCGTGCGCAGCACGGCAATGGGCGTCTTCAGGCTGTGCGCCAGGTCGGCCAGGGTGTTGCGCTGGCGCTCCAGGTTCTCGCGCTCGCTTTCAATGAAGGCGTTGATGCTGTCGGTCAGCGGCTCCAGTTCGCGCGGGTGGCGTTCGCTCATGCGCTCGGTTTCGCCGCGCTGCACCTTGGTCAGCTCGGTGATCACTCGCCGCAACGGGCGCAGGCTCCACTGCAGGATGACCGTCTGCAGCAGCAGCAGGATCAGGCCGATGCCGCCCAGGTAGAACCAGACCCGGCTACGGAACACGCGCAGCTGCGCACCCAGCGCGCGCGAGTCTTCCATCACGTAGATGGTGTACGGGAATTCGGTGGCCGGGTCGGCGTCGGCATCCCACACCAGGCCCAGGCCATAGCGGTACACCGAGCCTTGGCTGCCATCGATCTGGATCATCGGCAGCGGGCCTTCGAACACTTCCTGGCGCGGCGCCAGCAGGCCACCGCCCACGGTGGGCAGCATGGGGCCTTCGGCGGACATGGAATTGCCCTTGCCGTCGGGCATCACCACCTGCAGGTAGAGGCCGCTGCCGGGCACGTCGAAGCGCGGATCCGGCGGCTGTTCGCGGATATACAGCGAACGGTCGCGGGTGAAATCGATGCCGGCCGCATAGGCGGTGGCGTAGTTCTTCAGGCGCTCACGCAGGTTCGCCTTCGCCGTATCGGCGAAGGCGGCGTCGAGCGCGTAACCGGCCAGGGCCAGGAACGCGACCAGGCCCACGGACGCGGCAAACGTCTGGCGCGCCTGCAGTGAGCGCGGCCGCCAGCGTCGGAAGAACCACAGACGGCCGGACATCATGCAATCGCCAGGGTGAGCCGGCTCAGCCCTCGTTGCGCGGAATCGCGAAACGGTAGCCGCGGCCGCGCACGGTCTCGATCGGCTTCAGTTCGCCGTCCGGGTCCAGCTTCTTGCGCAGGCGGCCGATGAACACTTCCAGCACGTTGGAGTCGCGGTCGAAATCCTGCTGGTAGATGTGCTCGGTGAGGTCGGCCTTGGAGACCAGTTCACCGGCGTGCATCATCAGGTATTCCAGCACCTTGTACTCGTAGCTGGTCAGGTCCACGTTGCTGCCGCTCACGCTGACCGTCTGTGCGGCCAGGTCCAGGGCCACCGGGCCGCATTCCAGGGTGGGCTTGCTCCAGCCAGCGGCGCGGCGCAGCAGCGCGTTGACGCGGGCCAGCAGCTCTTCCACGTGGAACGGCTTGACCAGGTAATCGTCGGCGCCCTGCTTCAGGCCTTCGACCTTGTCCTGCCAGCTGGAACGGGCGGTCAGGATCAGGACCGGGAACTTCTTGCCTTCATCGCGCAGGGCCTTGATCAGCTCCATGCCCGACATCTTGGGCAGGCCCAGGTCGATGATGCCGACGTCGAACGGCACTTCGCGGCCCATGTAGAGGCCTTCTTCGCCGTCCTGTGCTGCATCGACGGCAAAACCTTCGCGCTTGAGCCGGGCTGCCAGGGTCTCACGCAGCGGGGCTTCGTCTTCGACCAGAAGGATACGCATGAACTCTCCCTAGTGTGCTGGGTGTGGCCCGCAGGCCTGTGGGTACGGGGTGATGCGGCAACTATCCCTGTTCAGGGGTTATCGCCGCGTAGTGATGACATATCCGACCGCGGCGTGCGCGGCTGTGAACGTGCCGGGGCGGGGTCGTCCATGTAGCGGACCCGGCCCCTGTCGTCCATGTATTTCACCCGGTTGATGTCACGACCATCGAACGGGACCCGCTCGGCGCCCAGGATGTGGCCGCCGGTGGTGCGCTGCACCCGACGCACCGCGTCGGACAGCGAACGTTCGTCACCGCGGCCGCCGCGATCACTGCGTTCCATCATCTCCGCGCGCCCCTGGTCACCGCGCGGCGGCTGCTGTGCCAGCGCCGACGACAGCGGCGCAGCGGCCAGCGCCACGCAGGTGGCGAGGGCAAGACGGCGATGGAGGGAAGCGGAAGACATCGAAGCGATCCTAGCCGAGCGCGGCAATTTGTTCAAAAGTCGTAAATCCGGGGATCGGGCGCCAGGCCCGACCTTTACAAATCTTTTGCAAATTCTTGGTTTGCAGCAGTGAATCCGGTCTGAACTTTTCCGGTCCCGCCTCCGCTTCGTTCATCTAAGTGAACATTCGGGACGAATCAACTGCGCTTGTCAAGTCAGGAATGTGACTGAAATCACGCCGCGGCGCGGTCGGCCTCGCGTTCGGTCACCGCCAGCGCCTGCTCGATCAGGGCCCAATCGGCGCCGGGGCGGTGGGCGCCCTCGCTCAGCACCTGGCGGAACGCGCGGCCACCGGGCTGCCCATGGAACAGGCCCAGCAAGTGGCGGGTGATGTGCTTCAGCGCCAGGCCTTCGTCCAGGCGCGCCTGCACGTAGGGACGCAGCGCGCGCAGCAGTTCGCCACGCGGGCGCAGCGGGGCGCCGGTGTGCAGCGCCTCCAGCTGATGCAGCAGATAGGGGTCGTGGTAGGCCGCCCGGCCCAGCATCACGCCATCGACGTGCGCGGCCTGGGCCTGCACCGCCTCCACCGTCGCCAGGCCGCCATTGATGACCACCGGCAGCGCCGGGCGCTCCTGCTTCAGGCGGTAGGCCCAGTCGTACTTCAGCGGCGGCACTTCACGGTTTTCCTTCGGCGAAAGACCCTTCAGCCAGGCGTTGCGCGCGTGCACCACGACCATGTCCGCGCCGGCCTGCACCTGGCGATCCACGAACGCGGCGAACACCGCGTAATCGTTGTCCTCGTCCACGCCCAGCCGGCACTTCACCGTCACCGGAATGTCCACCGCCGCGACCATGGCGGCCACGCACTCGGCCACCAGCTCCGGTTCGCGCATCAGGCACGCGCCGAAGCGACCGGCCTGCACGCGGTCGGAGGGGCAGCCGCAGTTGAGGTTCACTTCGTCGTAGCCCCAGTCGGCGGCAATGCGCGCGGCCTGCGCCAGCAGCGCCGGATCGCTGCCGCCCAGCTGCAGGGCCAGCGGATGTTCGCTGCCGTCGAAGCCGAGCAGGCGCTCGCGGTCGCCGTGGATGACGGCGTTGGCGTGCACCATTTCCGTGTACAGCCGCGCGCCGGGCGCCAGCACGCGGTGGAACACGCGGCAATGGCGGTCGGTCCAGTCCATCATGGGGGCGACGGACAGGCGCAGGGAATCGGCGTAACGGGCAGTAGCGGACGTCATCGGGGCATGGATCGTGGAGACTGGCATTGCCAGTGAGATCAATAGTTTACACCGGACGGCTGAATGGCGAGGGCGCGGCGCGTGGCGAGCGTTGCGACCGTTGACGCAACTGCCAATTGAACGATGTATCCTTCTGGATACGATCAACCCATGGCATCCCTGCACGCAACCGCGGGATCTGCACGATCATGAGCAAGCTCAAGACCCTCCCTTTCGATCCGGCTGACTACCTGCAGGACGATGTGGCAATTGCAGCGTATCTGACCGAAGCGCTGGCGGCCGGTGATGCCGGCCATTTCCAGGAAGCGCTTGGCACCGTTGCACGGGCCAGGGGCATGGGCGGCATTGCAGAGACGTCCGGCCTGGGCCGCGAGAGCCTGTACAAAGCGCTGCGACCGAACGCGCACCCACGATTCGATACGGTGCAGCGTGTGCTGCTGGCCCTGGGCGTCCACCTGACGGTACAAGCTGACGCGCGGCCTGCCATACCGGATTGAATGCATCCGGTGGATGCCGATGGCGGCCAGCGGCCGGCGCTCGCCGGCCGTGCCCCGCATCCGATTCACGCCGCCCTACTGCACGCGCCCCTTCACCTGCTCCTGCTGCTGCTCCTGCACGCGCTGGTTGAACTGGGCATCCAGTTCCGCGCTCTGCCGGGTGCTGGCTTCCACCGACTGCGACACCGCCTGCTGACGGTCCACGAAGGCGCGCTGCGCGGCCGGGTCGCCGACGTTGCCCTGCACCGCGAACAGGCCACTGCCATCCGGACGGGCGACCACATGGTCGATCTGGCGCATGCCGGCCACTTTGCTTTCGTAGGCCAGCTGGCCGGCGGCGCGCTCGGTTTCCTGTGCATTGGCGAACAGCGGGCACAGCCCGGCCTGCGCGCGCTGCTGCTGCAGCGCCTGCAGTTTTTCCAGTGCCTGGTTGAAACGCGGGTGCTCGGCGTGGCCGGCGTCACGCATGCTGGCTGCGGCCACGGCGGCGGCCGGTTCAGTGCGTACCGGGGCGGCCGATTGCGCGCCCGCCTTCACTGCCGCCGGGTCGGCCAGCCGCGCCAGGGTAAGACGACCGGCCTTGCCATCGTCGTCCAGGCCGTTGTGCGCCTGGAACTGCTTGACCGCCGCCAGCGTGTCCTTGCCGAAGATGCCATCAACGCCCAGCGCCTTGCCGTCGGCTGCGGTGTAGCCCAACGCCGCCAGCTTGCCCTGCAACGCCTTGACCTCGTCGCCGCGCTCGCCCTTCACCAGCATGCCATCGGCCATCGGCGCCGGTGGCGCGCTGCGTGCGGCCTGCGCGGCATCGGGGCCCTGCGCGTGGACCTTGCCGCCCAGGGTGATGCGGTCGTTGAGCATGTCGCCCAGGTAACGGCGGAACTGCTCAGGCTCCACTTCGATGTGCGCGTGCACCGCCTTGGTGCCTGCGTTGGACTGCTTCACCAGCGGCGCGCCGTACTCGACGAAGTCGCCGTTCTTGTACGGCGAGGAACCGACTGCGCCGTGCAGGACCTGGCCGACCAGTTCGCGCCGCGGATCGCCAGCCGGGTGGCTGTAGATGGCGATGCCGTTGGTGGGGTCCTTCAGGAACTGCACGTAGCCGGCCACCGGGTTGGGAATCATCACGTCGCGGTTGGCCAGGCGGTCGGTCAGGATCAGGTCCTTGCGCACCAGCGGAATGCCGTTCCTGTCGCCGCTGGTGCGGATGTTCTCCATTTCGCCTTCCACCATGCCCGACTGGCGGTCGGCCTTGCTGGCATCGCCGGTGCGCACGGCTTCGGCGTTGGTGTTGGGATGGTGGATCTTCAGCAGGCGGTAGGCCGCTTCCCCGCTCATGCCATGTTCCAGCGTGCGATTGCTGGTGACGTTGCCATACGGCTCGACCACGGTGATGCGGCCACCGCCCGGCGCGGCAGCGGCAGCCACGGCGTCGGCGGGCGCCTGCGCGTGGCTGCGCTCGGCCGCCGGCGCACGCGTCGGGCTAGCCGCGCCCAGCGCGGCCAGCGTATCGCGGCCGGCCTTGCCGTCTTCCTCAAGGCCATGTGCTTTCTGGAACTGGCGCACCGCGTGTTCGGTGTTGCCGCCGAAATCGCCATCCGGGTTCAGCGCCTTGCCGTCCTTGCCGGTGTAGCCAGCCTGCGCCAGCTTCTGCTGCAGGGCCTGCACTTCGGCACCCCGTTCGCCCTGCACCAGCACGCCGTCGGCCATCGCGGCGCGCGCGGCATGGCCGCCGCGTACGCGATGCAGCGGCTCGCCGAAGGCCTGTTCGTAGGTCTTGCCCTGGTAGTCCTGCGGGTGGCGGTTGACCTGCTCGTAGCGCGCCAGCCCGACCAGATCGGCCTTCTCGTTGAGCGTGCGTTCGCGTAGCGCATTCCATTGCGTGGGTGAACTTTCGAAATGCCGCTGCACGTTGTCGTGCTTGTAGTCCTGCACCGCGCGCACGATCTGTTAGTCGCTAAGCTCGGACAGCTTGTAATCGGCACCATAGGCCGCCTTCAGGCCGTTGACGAAGACCCCGCGGGTCATGTTGCGGTACTGCACCGACGTGCTCCACAGGGCATCCTGCACGGCCGGGCCTCGGCCCTGCAGATCCACACCCGCGTGCTTCAGACGGCCCAGCTGCTTGTCGTAGTACTGGTGCTGGATGAAGTCGTGCTGGTCGCGGGCGAAAGCGCCCTTGTCCCGTTCGGCGACGTCCTTCCAGCGATCGTTGAACGCCTGCGTGGCCGGCGTCAGCCCACGGAATTGGGCGCCGTAGCGCGAGCCCGCCAGGTATTCGTCCACCCCGCCCACGGCGCTGGCGAACTGGTAGGTGCCATAGGACACGCCGCCATGGTCACCCCTGCCGGAAGAGATCCAGCCGGGGCCGCGATTGCTGGTTTCGTAGCTGGCAGAGGTCTGACCACGATGCCAGCCGTCCATCGCCTTCTTTGCGTCGGTCACCACGTCCATGCTGCAGGTCTCCTTACGGTAGGCGGTTCGATGGGTTCAGTTCAGGGCTGATCGGTTGCCGCGTTCAACTGGTCCACGCGGTTGGCCACGCGGTTGATGCGGCAGGACTGCGCGTCCAGCATCTGGCCCTGGCCTTCGGTGCGCGGATCCCAGCTGCAGTAGCGGTCGGTATCGGCCCACCAGGCGGCCTGCACGTCCATCCAGTCATCCTTGGCCTTGCTGTCCGGGCGGGCCACCTGCTTTGCAACGATCTCGGCCAGCCGGTCTTCCTGGTAGCGCAGTTCTTCATCGCCGCAGGCCTGCAGCGCGGGCGTCACGCCGTCGGAGGCATCCACGCAGGCGGTGTACTGCGGGCGCAGCGTGGCCTTGTTGTACGAGTCATCCGGGCGCGGGGCCGGGAAGTCCTCCTCATCGGCGTCGGCCGCCGTGGCCGCGGCGGGCGCCGTCTGCGCCGTCTGCGCGGTCGGCCCGGGCGCGCTGCCTGCCTCCGCAGCGAGCGCTGGCGCGGCAGGCGCAGCCGGCGCTGCCGCGTCCGCCGTGGTGTCCTTGCAGGCGGCCAGGCCGAGGCCGGCGAGCAGCGCCAGCACAAGCACGCCACGGTTGCCAGGCAACGCGCGAAGGATGGCCGGGAAAAGGTTCATTGCCTGCATTGCTCATCTCTCCTGGAAACGGGACTGCAGAAGGCGTGGTGCCTTCGCTTACGGTTCGATCGGGTGGCCGCCTTCGGCCGCGGCCGCAACCGGCGCCAGGGTGAGCGCCTGCAGCTCGACGGCACGATTGGCGTAACGGTTGAGACGGCACGACTGCGCGTCCAGCATCGGCCCGACACGGTCACTGGCGGGCGCGCACCGCTTGTCGGTGTCCTCACCCCAGTAGGCCTGCTCATCCATCCAGCGATCCTTGGCCGGCCCGTCCGGGCCCGCCATCAATCGCGATACCTGTGCCACCAGCTGTTGCTCCTGGTAGGCGAACTCGGTGGCATCGCACGCCTCGAGCTTGTCATTCATGCCACGCGCATCCTGCACACAGCGGGTGAACGCTGCGCGCAGCGGTGCCTGTGTGAACGAGGTATCGGGCGGTCGGCTCTGCACCAGCAAGGCCTCGGCACGGTTGGCCACGCGCATCAGGCGGCACTCCTGCGCCCGCTGCATCACCTCCACATCCGCATCGGCGGCCGCAGTGCAGTAGCGATCAGTATCGCGGCGCCAATCGGCCTCGGTCGCCAGGAACGCTGCTTTGCCCGCGTCATCCAGCCCGGCCACGACCGTGCGGCTCGCTTGCTGCAGACGCTGCTGCTGGTAGGCCAGTTCTTCTTTGCCGCAGGCCTGCAGGATGCCCGCATCCTCGACGCCATCCACGCAGTAGCCGTACGCCGGGCGCACGCGACCTTCGCTGTAGGAGGCATCGGGATAGTGCGGCGCTTCGTGCGCGGACGGCGCGGGCGTCGCGGCGGGTGCGGCCGTTGCGTCGGCCGATGCCGTGGACGAGGACGAGGACGCCTGGCAGGCGCCCAGTGCCGCGCACAGCAGCAACGCTGCCCAGCGTCGGCCCGGCAGCACCTGTTCGTTGCCCATGCGGAGTGTCGTTGCCTGCATCACCTGCGTCTCCCTGCGAGTGGACGGCAGCTGCCGTACCAGGCGGGGCCGTCCATCGGCCCCATCACCCGGCCATGCTAAGGCAGCCCTCGCGGCCCGTGCCTGACTGGATTCATGTTGCGTGAAGGCGGTCGCAGATCCCCGTTCCAAGGGCAGCCGTCGCGGCGATCGTCCCGCGTTGACGACCCGCCCCGCGGCCAGCCGGTATAGTTCGGCGCTCGCCATGGAATGGATGCGTAGAACAGATGAAGCAGCACACGCGGATGAGCATGCCCCTGACCGCCCTGATGATGGCCGCCCTGGCCATCGGCACGGCCAGTGCGGCGCCGGCCAGCAGCGGCCTCAGCCCCACCTTCACCGCCTGCCGTGACAGCGCGCAGGGTGCGATTGAACAGGCGGCGTGCCTGTCGGCGGAAAGCACTCGCCAGGACCAGCGCTTGAACCAGGCCTACACCCAGCTGCAGGCCCGCCTGAGCGGCGACAACCGCACAAAGCTGGTGGATGCACAGCGCGCATGGCTGCAATCGCGCAGCCGCGACAGCGAGCTGGATACCGCCCTGTATGACGCCACGCAGGTCGGAAATTTGCAGGGCGAACTGAACGATGTGCTGCGCCTGAGCGCGCGGGCCGACCAGCTGCAGACGTACCTGCAACTGCTGGACTGAGCCGGCAGGGGCCGGGCGCCCAGCCTGGCGCCCGGCCTTCAATCGCTCAGCGTGCCCGCGGACGCCCGGAGTCGCCCCCGCGCGCGCGGCCGCGCCATTCGTAGTTCGTCTGCTTCCAGCCGCCCCCATCGGCAGCGACCCACAGCAGGGTCCAGGTCTCGACCAGGCCCCCCGGCCGTTCATGGGTCAGCGTGACCTGATCGCCGGGCACCGCGGAACCGGACAGCGGAACCGGCGAGCCCGCCGCCCAGCGTGCCCGGTAGGTCGCCCCATCCTGGCGCAGGCACAGGGTCAGCGTTGCCGGGTCCATCATGCGGCGATTGGCGTCGGGCACACCGTCCAGCCAGGCCAGGATCGCCGTCGCCTCGGGTGTTCCCG
Organism: Stenotrophomonas sp. Steno-C17; assembly: GCF_056393165.1. Classification (NCBI taxonomy): domain Bacteria; kingdom Pseudomonadati; phylum Pseudomonadota; class Gammaproteobacteria; order Lysobacterales; family Lysobacteraceae; genus Stenotrophomonas; species Stenotrophomonas sp. Steno-C17. The sequence continues at coordinate 50,702 of NZ_JBWJPD010000010.1, read as the reverse complement.
CACGGTGATGCGAAAGGTGTTCGACGGTGGTGGTCGTGGCGGCGGCGTCGGGCGCGGCGGCAACCGCGGCCGGCGCTGTGGCCAGGCCGAGGGCCAACAGCAGGGGAAGCGATCCGGCGTAGGCCTTGCGTGCAGTCATGGGTCGTCCTTGAGAGTGTGCGGTGTGGCACACGCCGATCATGGAAGGGGCGGCGGCGGGTTTCAATCAGGAAACCTGCATTGGGCTGCCGCCCCTGCCGTGGTCAGTGGCCGCCGCCGCGACCGCCCACCTGTTCGATCAAGGTCTGGCTGGCGGCATTGAGGCCCACCACGGTCACCCGTGCCCCGTGCGCCGCCAGTTTTTCCTGCGCGCGTTCCAGCGCGGCCACGGCGGTCAGGTCCCACAGATGGGCCTCGCGCAGGTCGATCTGCACCTTCGGCGCCACGTGCTGGTAGTCGAACGCGGCACCGAGCTGGCCGGCCGAGGCGAAGAACACCTGGCCACGCACGCGGTAGACCTGTTCGTCGCCCACGGTTTCACGCTGCACGTCCAGCATGCGGCCGACCTTGCGGGCGAAGAACAGCGCCGACAGCAGCACGCCGCTGAGCACGCCCTTGGCCAGGTCATGCGTGGCCACGGTGACCACCACGGTCAGCAGCATCACCGCCGAGGAACTGCGCGGGTGGGTGCGCAGGTCGCGCAGCGAGCGCCAGCTGAAGGTGCCGATGCTGACCATGATCATCACCGCCACCAGCGCGGCCATGGGAATCTGCCGCACCAGATCGCTGCCGTACACCACCAGTACCAGCAGCAGCACGCCGGCCACCAGGCAGGACAGGCGGCCGCGCCCACCGGAGGTCACGTTGATGACCGACTGGCCGATCATCGCGCAGCCGGCCATGCCACCGAGGAAGCCGGTGATCGTATTGGCCATGCCCTGGCCGACGCACTCGCGGTTGCGCTCACTGGGCGTTTCGGTGATGTCTTCGACGATCTGCAGGGTCATCATCGATTCCAGCAACCCGACCACGGCCAGCGTGGCCGACACCGGCAGCAGGATGCGCAGGGTTTCCCAGGTAAAGGGCACATCGGGAATCAGGAAGTGCGGCAGGCTGTCGGGCAACTGGCCCATGTCGCCCACGCTGCGCACGTCGATGCCGAAGCCGATGACCGCGGCGGTAAGCACCACGATCGCCACCAGCGGCGACGGCACCGCACGGGTGATGCGCGGCAGCAGGTAGATGATCGCCAGCGCCGCCGCGCACAGCACGTACACGGTGGGGCCGCGGCCGATCAGTTCCGGCATCTGCGCCAGTAAGATCAGGATGGCCAGTGCGTTGACGAAGCCGGTGATGACCGAGCGCGACACGAAGCGCATCAGCGAGCCCAGCTTGAACACGCCGGCCAGCACCTGCAGCAGCCCGGCCAGGATGCTGGCGGCGAACAGGTACTGCAGGCCGTGGTCCTTCACCAGATCGACCATGACCAGGGCCATGGCGCCGGTGGCGGCGGAGATCATGCCGGGGCGGCCACCGGCAATGGCGGTGACCACGGCGATCGAGAACGCCGCGTACAGGCCGACCTTGGGGTCGACGCCGGCGATGAGCGAGAAGGCGATGGCCTCGGGAATCAGGGCCAGGGCGACGACCATGCCGGACAGCAGGTCACCACGGATGTTGCCGAGCCATTGCTGGCGCAGGGGATAGGACGTTTGCATGGGAAAACTCCGCGCGCACGGGCATGGGGCCACGTGGCGCTGTCGATCGGGAGCGGTCAATAACGAGCAGTCAGTCACGAGCAGTCGACTGACAGTCGACTCTACCGGGGGGTAGGTACGTGGGAGGGGCGCAGTCTACGGGAAGCGGCGCGGAGGGGATAGCGCGGGCGTGGCCCGGCCCTACAATCGAACCATGGCCACCGACCGCCCACATTTCTTCGATCCCAGCAGCGAACAGGGCGTGCTGCGCCTGTCCATCGCCGCCTCGCTGCTGCTGGCCGCTGCCGCCGTGGTGTTCGGGCTGCTGGCCAATTCCTCGCTGATCATCTTCGACGGCATCTACGGCCTGATCGACGTGGTGATGACCTGGCTGTCGCTGCTGGTGACCCGGCTGATTGCCCTGTCCACCAGCACCGATGCACTGCAGTCGCGGCTCAACCAGCGCTTCACCATGGGCTTCTGGCACCTGGAACCGATCGTGCTGGGGGTCAGTGGCACGCTGATGATCGGCGCGGCGCTGTACGCGCTGGTCAACGCGGTGGATGCGCTGATGTCCGGCGGGCGGCATATCGCGCTGGGCCCGGCCATCATTTTCGCCGGCCTGTCCATCGTGGCCGAAGGCGCCCTGGCGTGGTTCATCGTGCGCGCCAACCGCCGCATCGGCTCGGAATTCATCGCGCTGGACGCGAAGAACTGGGTGATCGCGGCCAGCATGTCGGCCTGCTACCTGGTCGCGTTCCTGGGCGGGGTGCTGGTGCGCGGCACGTCGCTGGCATGGGTCGGGCCGTACATCGATCCGGCCATCCTTGCCTTCGTCTGCGTGCTGGTGATGGTCGCCCCGCTGGGCACGGTACGGCGGGCGCTGGCCGGCATCCTGCTGGTCACCCCGCCGGAACTGCAGGCGCACGTGGATGCGGTGGCGCGTGATGTGGTGGCCCGGCATGGCTTCGTCGAACACCGCAGCTACGTGGCCCAGGTGGGGCGTGGCGAGCAGATCGAGCTGTTCTTCGTGGTGCGCGAGGATGACCCGCCACGGCCGCTGGTGGAATGGGACCAGCTGCGCGATGAGATCGGCGATGCGCTGGGCGAGGCCTCGCCGGACCGCTGGCTGACCATCATGTTCACCACCGACCGGGAATGGACGATCTAGCACCACCGGACGATCTATCAATATTTGCGGACGCACTGTCACCCATCGTCCACGCAGAACGGGCAAAGTAGCTCCATCGCAACACCCACCCACTGACCAGGAGCATCCCATGTCCATCGAAAAGGTTCTGTACACCGCCCAGGCCACCTCCACCGGCGGCCGTGAAGGCCGTTCGGTCTCGTCCGACAACGTGCTGGACATCCAGCTGTCGACCCCGCGCGAACTGGGCGGCGCCGGCGGCCCCGGCACCAACCCGGAACAGCTGTTCGCCGCCGGTTATTCGGCCTGCTTCCTGGGCGCACTGAAGTTCGTGGCCGGCCAGGCCAAGGTCGCCCTGCCCGCCGACACCACCGTGACCGGCAAGGTCGGCATCGGCCAGATCCCGACCGGTTTCGGCATTGAAGCCGAACTGACCATCAACGTGCCGGGCGTGCCGCGCGAGCAGGTGGAAGAACTGGTGCAGAAGGCGCACATCGTCTGCCCGTACTCCAATGCCACCCGCGGCAACATCGACGTGACCCTGATCGTTGCCTGATGCAACGAAGGGGTCGGATCCCTTTGCCACCGGCAAAGGGCTCTGACCCCAGCGCAGGACCTCAGGGGTCAGAGCCCTTTCGCGTTGCGAAAGGGCTCTGACCCCAAAAAAATGGGCGGATGCCGGTCGAAACCGGGCATCCGCCCATCCCACCTCGGGTGGGCCCCGGCACAGGGCCGGGGACGCATTCGCTTATTTATCGCTGGTGATCAGCTGCACCACGCTGGAGAAATCCAGCTTGCCGCGGCCGGCCTGGTGGTTCATCGAGTACAGGTTGCGGGCCACTTCGCCCAGCGGGATCGAGGCGCCGACGCTCATCGCCGCCTCCACGGCCAGGCCCATGTCCTTCAGCATCAGATCGCTGCCGAAGCCGCCGCTGTAGCCGCGCGAGGCCGGCGCATTTTCCAGCACGCCCGGCCACGGGTTGCACACTTCGGTGGCCCAGCTGCGGCCGGTGCTGACAGCCATCATCTGCGACAGCACCTTCGGGTCCAGCCCGTGCGCCACACCCAGCGCGATGGCTTCGCCGGTCACCGCCATGATCACGCCCAGCGCCATGTTGTTGCACAGCTTGGCGACCTGGCCGGCGCCACTGGCACCCACGTGGAAGATGTTCTTGCCCATCGCCTGCAGCACCGGACGCGCGCGTTCCAGCGCGTCCTCTTCACCCCCGACGATGAAGGTCAGGGTGCCGGCCTGGGCACCGGCGGTACCGCCGGACACCGGTGCATCGATCATCTGCAGGCCGCGCGCGGCAGCCGCTTCGGAGACCTTGCGGGCGCTGGCCGGGGCAATGGTGCTGCAGTCGATGACCAGCGCACCGGCCGGGATCGCGGCGAGGATGCCGTCATCGCCCAGGTACACGCCTTCGACGTGGCGGCTGGCCGGCAGCATCGAGATCACGACCTCGGCATCGGCCAGGGTCTCGCGCGCCGACGCGGCGGCACTGGCGCCGGCATCCACTGCGGCCTGCACGGCGGCGGGCACCAGATCGAATACACGCACGCTGTGGCCGTTCCTGACCAGATTGGCGGCCATCGGGCCACCCATGTTGCCCAACCCGATGAATGCAATGCGGCTCATGCAAGGCTCCTTTCAGCAAGGGGAGTGCCCAGGTCGGCCAGCGGATGTGCGGCCTCGGACCAGGGCGAAACAAAGAAGGTGTCGGCCCACGCGGCGGTGGCCTCGGCCAGGGCGGCCGGGTTCCACTGCGGATTGCGGTCCTTGTCGATCAGCAGCGCGCGGATGCCTTCGGCGAAATCGCCATGGGCAGCGCAATGCAGCGCGGTGATGTATTCCAGACGGTACACGCTGGCCAGATCCTGGCCGGCGCTGCGCCGCTGCAGTTCAAAAGCCAGCCGCGCCGAACCGGGCGCACCGGCAGCCAGCGTCTTCTGCGCCGCCTGCAGCCAGGCATCGTCGCTCTGCAGGTGCGCGATGCGGTCGATGATCGCCACCAGCTCATCACCTTCGCACAGCGCATCGACCTGCGCGGCGTTGGCCAGCAGCGGGCCGATGGCCGCATCGCTGGCGTGCGACTGCAGCAGCTGGCTCAGGCGTTCGTGGTTGTGCGCAGCATCGGCGGACCAGGCCACCTGCAGCAGTGCGTCGAACACCGCAGAACGGCGTTCCTCGGCCACGTGCACATCGGCCAGGCCTGCGTAGATGGCATCACCGGGGTTCAGCAGCGCACCGGTCAGGGCCAGGAACAGGCCGCCCTTGCCCGGCACGCGCGGCAGCAGCCAGCTGCCGCCCACATCGGGGAACAGACCGACGGTGATTTCCGGGAAAGCCAGCTTGGAGCGCTCGCTGACCACGCGGTGGCTGGCGCCGGACATCAAGCCGATGCCACCGCCCATCACGATGCCGTGGCCCCAGCACAGGATCGGCTTGGCATAGGTATGGATGAGGTAATCGACGCGGTACTCGACGTCGAAGAACTCGGCGGCGTAGGCGTTGTCTCGGATATCGCTGCGGCCTTCTTCGCGGAAGGCGACCATGGCCTTGTACAGGCTGTGCAGGTCGCCGCCGGCGCAGAAGGCCTTCTCGCCGGCGCCCTGCAGCACCACCATGGCGATGCCATCGTCGTCGGCCCAGGCATTCAACTGCTTCAGCAGCAGGTGCGCCATCGGCAGCGAGAAACCGTTGAGCGTGCGCGGCGCGTTCAGCGTGGCGATGCCGATGCGCGTGCCGTTGCCGGCCACGCGCTCTTCGAACAGCACCGGTGCGTCGTCGGCAACGGTGTCGGTGCTCATGCGTTCTTCCACTGCGCGGCGCGCTTTTCCAGGAAGGCGGTCACGCCCTCGACCTGGTCGGCGGTGTCGAACAGGTCGACGAAGGCCTCGCGCTCGGCCACCAGCGCCGAGGCGTGGGTGCCGGTGCGGGTGGACTGCACCAGGGTCTTGCAGGCGGCAATGCTGGTCGGGCTCTGCTTGCCGGCCTTCTTTGCCCATTCCAGCGCCAGCGCCTTGGCTTCGCCCTTGCCGACCTTTTCTTCGGCCAGGCCGATGCGCAATGCGGTCTCGGCGTTGATGCGCTCGCCGAGCAGGATCATGCGCTTGGCCCAGCCCTCGCCAACCAGGCGCGGCAGGTTCTGGGTGCCACCGGCACACGGCAGCAGGCCGACGGTGGCCTCTGGCAGCGCGACCTGGGCGTGGTCTTCGATGATGCGCAGGTCGCAGGCCAGCGCGCATTCCAAGCCACCGCCCATGGCGTAGCCGTTGATGGCGGCGATCGACACGCCACGGAACGCTGACAGGGCTTCGAAGGCTTCACCGAAACGGCGTGCCGCTTCGCGTGCAGCGGCCTTGTCGCCGGATGCGAACTGGTTGAGATCGGCGCCCGCGGAGAAGAACTTCTCGCCGTCACCGGTGATCACCAGCGCGTAGATATCGCGGTCTGCGTTGAGCGCGCCCACCAGGTCGCGCAGCGCCGACAGACTGTGCACGGTCCAGGTGTGCGCAGGCGGGTTGTGCAGGGTGACCACGGCGGTGTGGCCATCGACCTCGACCTTCAGGCCCACGTGTTCCTGGGTACGCCAATCCTTCATCGCAGTTCCTCTTCGGTGTTGAGCAGGTGGCGGGCCACGATCACCCGCATGATCTCGTTGGTGCCTTCCAGGATCTGGTGCACGCGGCTGTCGCGCAGCAGGCGCTCGATCGGGTATTCGCGGATATAGCCGTAGCCGCCGTGGATCTGCAGCGCTTCGTTGCAGATCCTGAAACCGGCATCGGTGGCAAAGCGCTTGGCCATTGCGCACCAGACATTGGCATCGCTGGCACCGGCATCAAGCTTGCGCGCGGCCGAATGCACCATCTGCCGCGCGGCCACCAGCTCGATGGCCATGTCGGCCAGCTTGAACTGCAGCGCCTGGAAATCGGCCAGCGCCTTGCCGAACTGGCGGCGCTCGCCCATGTAGCGGCGTGCGGCATCCAGCGCGCCCTGCGCGGCACCCAGCGAACAGGCGGCGATGTTGATGCGGCCGCCGTCCAGACCCTTCATCGCCAGCTTGAAGCCGCCGCCTTCCTCTCCCAGAAGGTGGCTGACCGGCACGCGCACGTTTTCGAAGGTGATGCCGCGGGTGGGCTGGCTGTTCCAGCCCATCTTCTCTTCCTTGCGGCCATAGCTGATGCCCGGCAGGTCGGCCGGCACCGCGATGGCACTGACGCCGCCGGCACCGGCACCGCCAGTACGCGCCATCACCACCAGCAGTTCGGTGGCACCGGCGCCGGAGATGAACGCCTTGGACCCGTTCAGCACATAGTCGTCGCCGTCGCGCACGGCGGTGGTCTTCAGCGAGGCCGCATCGGAACCGGCACCCGGCTCGGTCAGGCAGTACGAGGCCAGCTTGCTGCCCGAAGACAGATCGGTGCCCCAGGCATCGCGCAGTGCGTCCTGGCCCCACTTGGACACCATCCACGAGGCCATGTTGTGGATGCTGATGTAGGCCGCGGTCGACGGATCGACGTTGGCGAGCTCCTCGATGACGACGGCGGCGTCCAGGCGGCTCAGGCCGCTGCCGCCGACTTCCGGGTCCATGTACAGACCGCAGAAGCCCAGTTCACCGGCCTTGGCGATCGCCTCGCGCGGAAAGATGCCCTCCGCATCCCATCGCGCGGCGTGCGGTGCCAGTTCGGCTTGTGCGAAGTCACGCGCGGCTTCGCGGTACGCCTGCTGCGCTTCTTCCTGGTCCGTCGTCATCGAGTGGCTCATGGCTGCTCCCGCCCTTACTTCAGGCTGATGGTGGTGTTGACGCCGTGGCTCAGCGTCTCGTCATCGAACCAGCGTGCGGTGACGGTCTTGGTCTGGGTGTAGAACAGCACCACCTGCTTGCCGTACGGGCCCAGGTCGCCCAGCTTGGACGCGCGCGAACCGGTGAACGAGAACAGTGGCACCGGCACCGGAATCGGCACGTTGATGCCGACCTGACCCACGTCGATGTCTTCCTGGAACTTGCGCGCGGCCGCGCCGGACTGGGTGAACAGTGCGGTGCCGTTGCCGTTGGGATTGCCGTTGACCATCGCGATGGCGTCTTCCAGCGTTTCCGCTTCCAGGATCACCAGCACCGGCCCGAAGATCTCTTCCTGGTAAATGCGCATGTCGGTGGTGACACCGGCAAAGATGGTCGGGCCGACGAAGTTGCCCTTCTCGAAACCGTCGACCTGCGGCTTGCGGCCGTCCAGCACCAGCTTGGCACCCTGCTCCACGCCCGAGGCGATCAGGCCTTCCACGCGCTCGCGGGCGCTGCAGGAAATGACCGGGCCGACATCGGTGCCGGCCACGGTGCCGCCGCTGACCTTCAGGGTCTGCGCCTTGGCCACCAGGTCCTGCACCCAACCGCGTGCCTCACCCACCAGCACCAGGGTGGAGGCGGCCATGCAGCGCTGGCCGGCCGCACCGAAGGCGGCGCCGACCATGGCGTTGAGGGTCTGTTCCTTGTTGGCGTCCGGCAGCACCACGGCGTGGTTCTTGGCGCCCATCATGCACTGCACGCGCTTGCCGGCCAGCGAGGCACGGTTGTACACGTGGGTGCCGACGCGGGTGGAACCGACGAACGAAACGGCCTTGATGTCCGGGTGGTCGCAGATCGCGTTGACCACTTCTTCGCCACCGTGGACGACGTTCAGCACGCCCTTCGGAATGCCGGCTTCCAGCGCCAGTTCGACCAGGCGCATGGTCACCATCGGGTCCTGCTCGGACGGCTTGAGGATGAAGGTGTTGCCGGTGGCGATGGCCATCGGGAACATCCACAGCGGAATCATCGCCGGGAAGTTGAACGGAGTGATGCCGGCGCACACGCCCAGCGGCTGCATGATCGTGTAGGTATCCACGCCATTGGCCACGTTGTTGGCCAGCTCACCCAGCTGCAGGTTGCCGATGGCGGCGGCGTGCTCGACCACTTCCAGGCCGCGGAACACATCGCCTTCCGCGTCCGGCAGGGTCTTGCCCTGTTCGGCGGTGAGGATGTGGGCCAGCTCGCTCATGTTTTCGCGGATCAGCTGCTGGTACTTCAGGAAGATGCGCGCACGGGTGCCGATCGGGGTCTTGCGCCAGGTCTTGAAGGCTTCCTTGGCGGCGGCCACGGCGGCATCCACTTCGCTGGTGGTGGCGAACGGCACCTGCGCCAGCACGTCCTGGGTGGCCGGGTTGACCACGTCCTGCCAGTGGGAGGTGGCCGATTCGATGAACTGGCCATCGATCAGCATGCGGATACGGGGCGCTGCAACAGTCATGACGACAATCCCACGGGCTCGAAAGATGCTTGGCATTATTCACAGCACCCACCTCGATTTCCGGCCTTAATCCGCTTAATCTGGCCAACACGCCAGACGATTCCTGTTAATTCTGTGAATTTCCAGCCTCCCCAACGCCAACTGGGCCTGCGCCTGCTACGGCTGCGCGAGCAGCGTGGCTTCAGCCAGATCGAACTGGCGCGGGCGCTGGGGCTGTCGGCCAGCTACCTGAACCAGATCGAGCGCAACAAGCGCCCCCTCACGGCCGCCGTGCAGCAGAAGCTGGGCGAGGTATTGGGCGACGTTTCTTCCCTGTTCGACGACGATGAGCCCGCAGCGCTGCAGGAATCGCTGGGGGAAACCCTGCGCGACCTGGGCCTGGCCGACGTCAGTGCCACCGAGCTGCGGACGCTGGCTGGCAATCTGCCGCAGGTCAGCCGCGCCCTGCTGGATCTGCACCGCCGCCATCTGGCCCTGCGCGAGCATGCCGCTGCCCTGGAGTTCCAGCTGGGCGAGCCTGGCGCCGGCAGCACCCTGCCCGCCGGCGACCAGGTGCGCGAGTTCTTCAACCGCATGCACAACCACATCCCCGAACTGGACGAGCTGGCCGAACAGCTGTTCGCCGAATGGGGCTTGGCACCGGGGCACGTAGCGCCGCGCCTGCGCCAGCTGCTGGCCGACCGCCACGGCGTGCTGGTGGAAGTGGCCGCGCTGCAGGCCGGGCGCGAAAAGCGCCAGTACGACGCCGGCACCCGCACGCTGTGGCTGCCGGACTATCTGGAGCCGGGCCAGCACGCGTTCCAGATGGCGGCCGAGCTGGCCCTGCGCGGCTACCTGCCGCAGATCGATGCGGTGGTGGCGCGCGCCGGCTTCCACGATGACGCGCGCATCGCCCAGGCACGGATCGGCCTTTCCAACTACTTCGCCGGCGCGCTGGTGATGCCCTACCTGCGCTTCCTGCGTGCGGCCGAAGCCAGCAGCTACGACATCGAGCTGCTGGCGCATCAGTTCGGCGTGGGTTTCGAGGCGGTGTGCCATCGATTGAGCACGCTGGCGCGGCGCAGTGCCCCGGGGCTGCCGTTCTTCTTCATCCGCGTGGACCGGGCGGGCAACGTGTCCAAGCGCCACTCGGCCACCGATTTCCATTTCTCGCAGGTGGGCGGTTCGTGCCCGCTGTGGATCGTCTACGAGGCGTTCAACCAGCCTGGGCGCATCCTCACGCAGACCGCGCGCATGCCCGATGGGCGGCGCCACTTCTGGCTGGCGCGGCAGGTCAGCAGCGGGCCGGTGGGGCATGGCCAGCCGCGCAAGACCTTCGCGGTGGCGCTGGGCTGCGACCTGCAGCATGCCGAGCGGCTGGTGTACTCGCTGGGGCTGGATGTGCAGAGCCCGGGCAATTCGGTATCGATCGGGCCGGGCTGCCGGGTGTGCCCGCGCGAGGACTGCATGCAGCGCGCGTTCGTACAGTTGCCGGGGCGGTAGGTATTTCTGCAGGGCTGCGCCCTGCACCCCTTGTAGAGTCGAGCCATGCTCGACTGAAGCAACGTCAAAAGCGGGCATTCCGTGTTTGGGCGGGGCGGTGTCGGATTGCGGGGACGCCGTTAACCCCTCCATGGGGGCTTGGCCGCGGCATCCATGCCGCGGACACCCCGCAATCCGACACCGCCCCACCCCTGACAGGTTCCTGCGATCTGATGGAGCAACACCGGGTCAGATCCCGTTGCGACGCAACGGGCTCTGACCCCATCCGGATGTCGCCATGGGTAGGTGCCCACTTTGTTGGACACGTTCTGGCCGTGCGCGGAATGCATCCACGCGTGGCGTGGATCTACTAATCCCAGTACACGGTCAGCACGCGGTGCCCTTCCGAGGGCACGGGGGCGTCGATGTGCTGGCCGTAGGGCCAGCCTTCGCCCACGCCGTCGCATTCCAGGCCCTGCAGCCAACCTTCTACGGTCCCGACGTCGGCGCGGGTCAGCACGTGCACGTTCTCGGCAGCAGGCCATTCGCTGTCGTCTTCCAAGGCGCTGCCCCAATCCTGGTGCAGACCCACGTACACGCCTTCGACTTCAGGCTTTTCGGCAATCGCGGCCAAGCGCGCGTACAGCTCGGCGATCGGCGGGCGGCCGTATCCCCATTGGTTGGGCGCGATGCATTCTTCGAAGTCGTTGCCTTCGAAGTAGGCGGCCAGTGGCACCACCGGCAGGTGCTCCGGGTCGCGGGCATCGAGGCGTTCAAGCAGATCCAGCAGTTCCTGGCGGGCAGACATCCACAGCTCCTTGCAGCATGAAGCACGATTGTATCGATCGCGCTCAGTAGATCGGCGTCACCTTCATCTGCGGCAGCGGGCGCGGTGCGCCGTCGGTCAGGTCCGGGCCCAGGTCTTCCCAGGTGCGGCCCTGTTCCACCATCAACCCCCACAACTGCTGCGACGCCTGGCGTTTGTCTTCCGACCCCAGCTTGTACGACGGCGGCACCGGTTCGCCGCGGGCAACCATGGAATACGCCGCGCGGTAGGCCAACACCTGCTGCGCCGGATCGTCGGTGCGCGCTACTTCCAACGTGTAGCGCTGGTAGGCAGATGCCAGGTTGCGCCAGCGGATCCAGTAGTGGTTCTCGAATGAGAACGTACAGAAGCGCGCGCCGGCCAGGCTGCCCTTGTCGGCAATGCGGGTCAGCACGTCCTGCGGCATGTCCAGGTTCATGCCACCTTCGTCGCCCTGCAGGCTGACGTGCACGATGCGGTCGCGGTAACCGGGCGCGCGCGCCTGCAGCAGATCACGCCAGTTCTGCATGGTGGCGACCACGGCGAACAGGAAACGGCCCAGTTCACCGGCAGCCAGGGGCGTGGCAATGGACTGGTAATGGCGCTGCCAGCCATGGCGGTTGCCGGTAGGCAGGAACACCGATTTTTCCAGCGAGGCCCGCGTACTTTCGCCATGGCTGACATCCTCGGCGTGCTGCGGGTAGACCAGGTTGATGGCGAACGTGGGCCAGCGCGGCAGCGCCGCGTCGAACAGATGGATCGGGAAGTTGCTGCTGATGCCGCCATCGGAAAACCAGCACACGCGGAAAGCGGTGATGACCGGGCCACACGCCTGCCCGGCGCTGGTCAGCCCTTCCATGCTGTCGGCCACGTTGTGGTCCTGCGTGGCCGGCGCTGCCGCCGGTTCGCAGCGGCGCTCGCGGCGGGCCGGTTCGTGCAGCGGTACCGCGCTGATCAGCAGCGGGAAGCTGAGGCTCATGCGCGTGGCCACCAGCACCGGCAACTGCGCGCCCTGCGGCAGATGGTAGTACTGGCGCCCGTCCACCTGCAGCGGCGCACCGGCCTGCTGCACCAGCCATTCCACCACGCTGGCCGGGAACAACTGGGCGAATTCCTCGCGCAGGAACCAGAACTGCGCCCCGCCCAGCGGCAGGGTGCGCGGCTCGTTGTGGGACACACAGGTGGTGATCATCTGCAGGCTGATGGCCTGCGGGCTGTGCGGTTCGCCGGCATAGCGCGGTGCATCATGCAGGTCGGCGAAGGTGAGCGGGGCGTCCAGCGGCTTGCCCGCCAACTGCTGCAGGCGCGCGTGCAGCCAGTCGGTCAATGCCGGGGTCTGCGCATCGCGCCCCAGCCCGCTGCACAGGCCCAGCAGGTTGCGCCGCGCCACCCGTGCCACGCGCAGCGCCGCGCCAGCCACGCCGGCGCCATAGGCGCACAGCAGCGACGGCAGCAGGGTGGCGGCCACACCGCTCCAGCCACCGCCCCAGCCGCCCAGCGCCAGCAGCAGGGCCAGCGACACCAGCACTTCCAGCGGTGCGATGGTGAACACCGCCGCGGCCAGGCACAGCAGCTTGCGCGGCCAGCGTGCCTTGCCGGTCAGCACCACCAGCAGCCGATAGGCCGAACGCGCACCACGCGCGGGCTGGAACAACCCGTAGATGAAACCGCGCCGCGACAGCTGCGCCGACACCGCCGACAGCCCGCCGTAGCCCGCTTCCCCGGCCAGCGTTTCGCCGGCCTGCTGGCGGCGATCGCCGTACGCGGCGGCAGCGGCCACCGCCGCGGCAATGGCCCCGGCCGAAGTGCCGCCAATGCTCTTGAAACGGTACTGCTGGGCCAGCGCCAGCACCGCATTCGGATACACGATGCCGCTGGTGATGCCGCCCTTCATGACCAGATCGCAATATTTGTCCGCCACTGCCCTGCCCCCGTGCATTCCGTCCGCCGCGTGGGTTCCAGTATCGCGCAGGGGCTTCTCAGGGCCTGAGAACCGCTGCGCAGTCAGCGTGATTCCCCCTTGGCCGGGTCGCGCGCCGCAGGCACACTGCGGCCAGGAAGCGGACTGCAGGGAGTGCCCATGACCACCCGACGCGCCTTCATTGCCGGCTGCGGCGCCGCTGCGACCGCGGCCGCCTGTTCACGCGGGCACGCGCCCACCGGCAACGACATCAGCCAGCTCGAGCCCACCGCCTTGGCGGGCATCACCCGCGTCGACGGTCAGCGCTCACTGGTAGACGCCCTGCAGCGCCACCGTGGCCAGGTCTGCGTGGCGGGTGGGCGCTTCAGCATGGGCGGGCAGACCAGCGCCGAGGGCGCGCTGCAGCTGGACATGACCGGCTGCAACCGCCTGTTGAGCCTGGATGTACCAGGCAAGGTGGCACGCGTGCAGGCCGGCATGCGCTGGCGCGAACTGCAGGCCCTGCTGGATCCGCACGACCTGTCGGTGAAGGTGATGCAGAGTTTCAGCAGCTTCACCGTGGGCGGCTCGGTCGGCGTCAACTGCCATGGGCGCTACGTCGGCAACGGCAGTCTGGCGGCGACGATCCGTGCCCTGCAGGTGGTGCTGCGTTCGGGTGAGGTCGTGGAAACATCGCGCAGCCAGCACCCGGAGTTGTTCGCCGCGGTGATCGGTGGCTACGGGCTGCTGGCGGTGGTGACCGAAGTGGAGCTGGATCTGGCCGACAACGCACGCATGGCCCGGCACATGCAGCGTGTCGCGCTGGCGGACTATCCGCAGTGGTTCGCCGACCACGTGCAGTCGCGCGACGATGCGCTGATGCACAACGCCGACCTGCTGCCACCGCGCTTTGATGTGCCGGTGACGGTGACCTGGCGACGCAGCGACGCCGCGCTGACCGACACCCTGCGGCTGGTGCCGGTCGGCGACCGCTACGCCTACGAACAGAACATGATCTGGGCCGTTTCCGAGCTGCCGGGTGGCGCACAGCTGCGCGACAGTTCGGTGGTGCAGAAGCAGCTGCAGCAGCCACGGGTGATCCACCGCAACCTGGAAGCGAGCCTGGACGTGGCCTCGCTGGAGCCGCGCACGCGCGCGATGTCCACCTACCTGCTGCAGGAGTACTTCATTCCGGTGCGCCGGTTCCACGCGTTCGCCACGCGCATGGCGGCCATCCTGCAGCAGCACCGCGTGGACGCGCTGAACGTGTCGATCCGCCACGCGCCGGCCGATACCACCTCGCTGCTGGCGTGGGCGCGCGAAGAAGTGTTCTGCTTCGTGCTGTACCACAAGCAGCGGCGCTTCCCCTGGAGCGATACGCTGGCCACGGGCTGGACCCGCGCGCTGATCGATGCCGCGCTGGACTGCGGCGGCAGCTACTACCTCCCGTATCGCCCGCATGCCACGCGCGCGCAGTTCCAGCGCGCCTATCCGCAGTGGCAGGCCTTGGTCGACATCAAGCGCCAGTACGACCCACAGACGCAGCTGGTGAACCACCTTTGGCAGCGCTACCTCGCGGCGCCGTAATGGGGTCAGAGCCCGTTGCGGTGCAACGGGATCCGACCCCGTGCCGTTCCGTCAAATCGCAGAAAACTGTCGAAGGCGGGGTGGGTCCGGTGGCGGGGGCGTGAGCGCCATGGGCCCGAGGCATGCCTCGGGCGGGTTGGGCAGGACGCCCAACCCCGGTCTTGCCGTGTGCGCAGGACAGCGCACACGAGCAAGCGGCGACCGAGGCTACAAGGACGTACTTGCGCCGTCCCCCGCCACCGGACCCACCCCGCCAACCCTCAGCACACCCGCTTTTGACGTTGACGTTGACGTTAGCGGGTGCAGGGCGCAGCCCTGCCGGCCCCCCCACACACTTGACCCCGCCAACCATCGGCGTAGCATCAGCGCCAAGCCAAGGGACAGACCCGCGGCCATCACAACGACATGAGGGATTCTCATGGAATTCGACTATCTCGTCTTCATCGGGCGTTTCGAGCCCTTCCACAACGGCCACGCCGCCGTTGCCCGCCTGGCCCTCAGCCGGGCCCGCAAGCTGATCTTTCTGGTCGGCTCTGCTGATACCCCCCGCAGCCTGCGCAACCCCTGGACCGTGGCCGAACGCGCGGTGATGATCCAGGCCGCCCTCGATGGCCATACCGATCGCCTGCTGATCCGCCCGCTGCGCGACCACCTGTACAACGAAGCGCAGTGGATCGCCAACGTGCAGCGCCAGGTGGCCGAGGCCCTGCGCAATGATGGCGCTGCCGCCGATGCCAAGGTCGGCCTGATCGGCATGGACAAGGATGCCTCCAGCTACTACCTGCGCGAATTCCCGCAGTGGCCCCTGGTGGACGTGCAGCACACCGCCACCCTGTCGGCCACCGAGCTGCGCCGTTACCTGTTCGAAGCCGGCGACATCGACTTCCACGGTGCGCTGCTGATGCTGCGTGGCAACGTGCCGGCGCCGGTGTACGACATGCTCGAAGCGTTCCGCAAAAGCGCGCCGGCCTATGGCCAGCTGGTGGCCGAGTACCGTTTCATCGAACAGTACAAGGCCGCCTGGAAGGATGCGCCCTACGCGCCCACCTTCGTCACCACCGATGCAGTGGTCGTGCATTCGGGCCACGTGCTGCTGGTGCGCCGACGTTCGGAACCCGGCAAGGGCCTGTGGGCGCTGCCCGGTGGCTTCGTCGGCCAGGAACAGAGCCTGCTGGACAGCTGCCTGCGCGAACTGCGCGAAGAGACCCGGCTGAAGATTCCGCTGCCGGTGCTGAAGGGCTCGCTGAAGAGCCAGCAGGTGTTCGACCACCCCGACCGCAGCCAGCGCGGCCGCACCATCACCCACGGCTTCCACTTCGAATTCCCGGCCGGTGAACTGTCAGCGGTGCGCGGCGGCGATGACGCCGACAAGGCGCGCTGGATTCCGGTAAGCGAAGCACTGGAAATGGGCCCGCAGCTGTTCGAAGACCACCTCCACATCCTGGAGTATTTCCTGGGCCGCGGCTGACCTGCCCGACCCTCCCCACCGGCGGATAGACCGCCGGTGTCACCCGACGCGAAGGAGCTTCCGTCATGCACTACCTCGATAACCTTCTCCTCAACACCGACAGCTACAAGGCCAGCCACTGGCTGCAGTACCCGCCGGGTACCGACGCCACGTTCTTCTACGTGGAATCGCGTGGCGGCCTGCACGACCGCACGGTGTTCTTCGGCCTGCAGGCGATCCTCAAGGACGCCCTGGCACGTCCGGTCACCCACGCCGACATCGACGACGCCGCCGCGGTGTTCGCCGCGCATGGCGAACCGTTCAACGAAACCGGCTGGCGCGACATCGTCGACCGCCTTGGCGGCTTCCTGCCGGTGCGTATCCGCGCGGTGCCCGAGGGCAGCGTGGTACCCACGCACCAGGCGCTGATGACCATCGAATCGACCGACCCGGCCGCGTTCTGGGTGCCTTCCTACCTGGAAACCCTGCTGCTGCGCGTGTGGTACCCGGTCACCGTGGCCACCATCAGCTGGCACGCGCGGCAGACCATCAGCGGCTTCCTGCAGCAGACCAGCGATGACCCGCAGGGGCAGCTGCCGTTCAAGCTGCACGACTTCGGCGCGCGCGGTGTGTCGAGCCTGCAATCGGCCGCGCTGGGCGGTGCCGCGCACCTGGTCAACTTCCTCGGCACCGACACCGTCTCGGCGCTGTGCCTGGCCCGCGCGCACTACCACGCGCCGATGGCCGGCTATTCGATTCCCGCTGCCGAGCACAGCACCATCACCAGCTGGGGCCGCGATCGCGAGGTCGAGGCCTACCGCAACATGCTGCGCCAGTTCGGCAGACCCGGCGCGATCGTGGCGGTGGTGTCGGACAGCTATGACATCTACCACGCCATCAGCGAACACTGGGGCACCACCCTGCGCGATGAAGTGATCGCCTCGGGCGCGACCCTGGTCATCCGCCCCGATTCGGGCGACCCGGTGGAGGTGGTGGCCGAGAGCCTGCGCCGCCTGGATGAGGCCTTTGGCCACACGATCAACGGCAAGGGCTACCGCGTGCTCAACCACGTGCGGGTGATCCAGGGCGATGGCATCAACCCGGACACGATCCGCGCCATCCTGCTGCGCATCACCGGCGACGGCTACGCCGCAGACAACGTGGCCTTCGGCATGGGCGGCGCCCTGCTGCAGCGGCTGGACCGCGATACGCAGAAGTTCGCGCTGAAGTGCTCGGCCGCGCGGGTGGACGGAGAATGGATCGACGTCTACAAGGACCCGATCACCGATGCGGGCAAGGCCAGCAAGCGCGGCCGCATGCGCCTGCTGCGGCACCTGGATGACGGCAGCCTGCATACGGTGGCATTGCCTCCCAGCGGTGACGAAACGCTGCCGGCCGGCTTCGAGGACGCGATGGTGACCGTGTGGGAGAACGGCCGCCTGCTGTGCGACCAGCGGCTGGACGACATCCGCGCGCGGGCGGCGGCGGGACGCTGAAGGTGCATAGCGACCGGGGTCAGAGCCCGTTGCAGCGCAACGGACTCTGACCCCAACCCCCTTGACCCGCGCCGCCAACGCGTCCACCGTGGGCGCGCCGAAGGTATCCCTCCAGGCGTTCACGCGCAGGGAGGGATTTAAACGGGAATCCGGTGAAGGCGCCTGGCGCGCCCATTCCGGAGCTGCCCCGCAGCGGTGAATGGAAACGAAGCCTGCCAAGAGCACTGGGCGCATGCCTGGGAAGCGGCAGGGAGTAGGTGGGCTGCGGCCCGTGTCCATCAGCCCGAATACCGGCCCCGGCCGGGGGACACGACCGTCCCCTGACTCGACCTGGACTCTCCGCGGGGAGGGTGCCGGGGCCATCGTCGTCCTGCGCGTGCGGGCGGTGTGGCCGCGTGCGTCCTGTTCACGGTGTCCGGCCCGATCCGTTCCCCACGCTGCCACGCACCCGACGATGACCGAGCTCCAACGCCCCACCCTGACCCTGCCCGCCGACGGCAAGCGCCTGCTGCTGCATTCCTGCTGTGCCCCCTGTTCGGGTGAAGTGATGGAGGCGATCACCGCCTCCGGGATCGACTACGCGATCTTTTTCTACAACCCGAACATCCACCCGGTGAAGGAGTACGAGCTGCGCAAGCAGGAGAACATCCGTTTCGCCGAGCAGCACGGCATTCCGTTCATCGACTGCGACTACGACACCGACAACTGGTTCAGCCGCGCCCGTGGCATGGAAAACGAGCCCGAGCGCGGTATCCGCTGCACCATGTGTTTCGACATGCGCTTTGAACGCACGGCGCTGTACGCACACGAGCACGGCTACGACACCATCAGTTCGTCGCTGGGCATTTCGCGCTGGAAGAACATGGCGCAGATCAATGACTGCGGCATCCGCGCTGCGTCGCGCTACGAAGGCCTGCAGTATTGGGACTACAACTGGCGCAAGGGCGGCGGCGCCAGCCGCATGGTCGAGATCAGCAAGCGCGAGCAGTTTTACCAGCAGGAATACTGCGGCTGCGTGTACTCGCTGCGCGATGCCAACCGCCACCGCCGCGAAACCGGCCGCGAGCGCATCAAGATCGGCCTGCTCTATTACGGGCAGGATGCGGAACCGGCCAAGGGCGATTGACGTGCACGCACGGGGCGGCCACGCTGGTCGCCCCCTTCTGTTGTAGTGGATCTGCCATGACCGCCCTGCCCGCCGATGTCGCCCTGCTGGTGATCGACCTGCAGCCGGACTTCATGCCTGGCGGCGCGCTGGCCTGCGCCGACGGCGATGCGCTGGTGGCGCCGATTTCTGGACTGCTGGCACAGCGCCGCTACCGCACGGTGGTGGCCACCCAGGACTGGCACCCGGCGGGGCACGCCTCATTCGCCAGCCAGCACCCGGGCACGCGTCCGTTCGAGACCATCCTGCTGCACGCGCAGCCGCAGACCCTGTGGCCCGACCACTGCGTGCAGGGCAGCGACGGCGCCGCGCTGCACCCGGGCGTGGACTGGAACGTGGCCGACCTGATCCTGCGCAAGGGCACCCGGCCGCAGGTGGATTCGTACAGCGCCTTCCGCGAGAACCACGGCCCGGACGGCGACCGCCCGGCCACCGGGCTGGCCGGCTGGCTGCATGAGCGGCGCATCCGCGAAGTGCACGTGTGCGGCCTGGCGCGCGACTACTGCGTGTTGTGGAGCGCGCAGGATGCGGCCAAGGCCGGATTCCGGGTGAAGTTCCTGTGGGAGCTGACCCAGCCGGTGACCGATGCCAACGACGCGATGGTGCGCGAGGCGTTGGCCAAGGCGGGCATTGCGATCATCTGACGCGCGACCGCCGGGCATGGCCCGGCGCTACCCAAGGTTATGGTTGGTAGCGCCGGGCCATGCCCGGCGGCCACGCCCCCCGCTGTCAGCGGAACACCACCGTGCGGTGCCCGTTGAGCAGGATGCGGTGCTCGACATGCCGGCGCACGGCGCGCGCCAGCACCTGCGATTCGGTATCGCTGCCCAGCCGCACCAGGTCGCGCGGGGTCATGGCGTGGTCCACGCGGGCCACGTCCTGTTCGATGATCGGGCCTTCGTCCAGGTCTTCGGTCACGTAGTGCGCGGTGGCGCCGATGATCTTGACCCCGCGTGCGTGCGCCTGGTGGTACGGCTGCGCGCCCTTGAAGCTGGGCAGGAAGCTGTGGTGGATGTTGATCGCACGGCCGGCCAGTGCGCGGCACAGCGTGGGCGAAAGAATCTGCATGTAGCGCGCCAGCACCACCAGGTCGATGCGTTCGCGGTCGACCAGATCGATGATCTGCTGTTCCTGCACCGCGCGCGTTTCCGCGTTCACTGGCAAATGGTGGAACGGCACCTGGTAGGACGCGGCCAGCGGCGCGAAATCGGCGTGGTTGGACGCCACCGCGGCGATATCCACCTTCAGCTGCCCGCTGTGCGCGCGGAACAGCAGGTCGTTCAGGCAGTGGCCCTGCTTGCTGACCAGCACCAGCAGGCGCGCGCGGCGGCGGCCGTCGTGCAGCTGCCACTCCATGCCGAAATCGGCGGCCAGCGCGGCCATGGCGCCATGCACCGTGTCCAGCGGCAGGCTGGCGTCGCGGTCGAAGTGCACGCGCAGGAAGAAACGGCCACTCTCTTCATCGCCGAACTGCTGGGCGTCGAGGATGTTGCAGCCGTGGTCGAACAGCAGCCCCGACACGCGGTAGACGATGCCGGTGCGGTCGGGACAGGACAGGGTAAGAATGGAATCGGGTCGCATGGCCCAAGTTTAGGGCAGCACCCTGCGGCGGTGCACAATGCTGTCAGATGCAACCGATCTTCAATGCGGATGCACCGTCAACGCCACCAGGCGCACCACCAGCGGGCGCACCAGCAGCACGCCGCAGAACGCCACCGGCATGGCCATCTGGTAGGCGGCCAGCACCCGCGCCAGATAGCCGCTGCCCAGCCCGGCGTTGGCGGCGGTGATGACCAGGCACATCAGCAGCGCCATCAGGCTGGCCATGAAGAAGGCGAACACGAAGGGCGTACTGCGGGCGTGCAGCTTCCAGCGGGGCGATCGGGGGTGGGCCATGGCACATCGCATCAGGTGAACAGGGCCGGCAGGCTAGCGGCGCGACGCCCCACGCACAGCCCCGCCGCGCTTGGTGCAGACCCAAGCCACGCTTGCCGGTTTCCGTGGCAAGCTGGGCGGTCATGAACCTGTTGCAGCTCATCCGCAGCTTCACCCGCACCGCGCAGACGGGCAGCATTGCCGCGGCCGCGCGCAGCCTGGGCATCAGTGCCACCGCCGTGGGCCAGAACATCCAGCGCCTGGAAACCCACCTGGGCGTGCGCCTGCTCAACCGCAGCACCCGGCAGTTGGCCCTGAGCGAGGCCGGGGCGCTGTACCTGGCCCAGGTGCAGCACATCGAGGCCGACCTGGCCCGTGCGCAGGCGCTGGTGACCGCCGACGACATCGTGCCCAGCGGGCCGCTGCGCATTGCCAGCAGCCGCGCCTTCGGCCGCCATGTACTGGCACCGCTGCTGCCGTCGCTGCAGCAGCGCTACCCGCAACTGCAGCTGGAACTGCGCCTGAGCGATCGCGCGGTACAGCACGGCCCGGAAACGGTGGACGTCAGCCTGCGCATCGGCGCGCAGCTGGAAGATGGGCTGGTGGCGCGGCCGCTGGCACGCATTCCGTTCCTGTTCTGCGCCGCACCGGATTACTTGGCCGCGCACGGCATGCCGCAGGAACCGGCCGAACTGCAGCAGCATCGCGGCCTGCTGCACCGCTTCCCCACCGATGGCCGGCCGCTGCGCTGGGGCCTGCGGCGTGGCGATACGCGGGTGGACGCGGCGCTGCCGCCGAGCATGGTCTGCGATGACATCGACGCGCTGGCCGAGCTGGCCGCTGCCGGCGCCGGCATCACCCGGCTGGCCGCCTTCGTGGCCGACCCGTACCTGCGCGATGGTCGGCTGCAGGCGGTGTTCGGCCCGGCCAGCGCGTGGCATCCGGAGCCGATGGAGGTGTTCTTCTGCGTAAGCGACCGGCGCGATTTCACCGCCCGCATCCGCGCATTGTTCGAGCACCTGCAGGCCGGCCTGCCGCCGGCCTGGCAGGTGTGACCGGCCTCAGCGCGCGCGGAACACGTTGCGGGCTTCGCGCGGTTCGCAGCGCAGGTACTGCGGCGCCGGCACCACGCTGTCACCCAACGCGGCAGCGGCATGCCACGGCCAGCGCGGGTCGTACAGGATGCCGCGGGCCAGGGCGATGGCATCGGCCTGGTTGTGGCGCAGGATCGATTCGGCCTGTTCCGGTTCGGTGATCAGGCCCACCGCGATGACCGGCATGCGCAGCTTCTTGGCCTTGATGGCCGCGGCGAACGGTACCTGGTAGCCCGGGCCCACGCTGATCTTCTGGCGCTCGTCCAGGCCGCCGCTGGACACGTGCAGGAAGTTGCAGCCACGTGCGTCCAGCACCTGTGCCAGGGCTTCGCTCTGCACCACGTCCCAACCACCTTCCACCCAGTCGTTGGCGGAAATGCGCACGCCCACCGACACCTTGTCCGACACCGCTTCACGCACCGCGTCGAACACTTCCACCAGCAGGCGCAGGCGGTTCGGCAGCGAGCCGCCGTAGCCATCCGTGCGGCGGTTGCTGAGCGGCGACAGGAACTGGTGCAGCAGGTAGCCGTGCGCCGCGTGGATTTCGATCAGTTCGAAGCCCAGGCGCTCGGCGCGCACGGCGCTGGCGGCGAAGGCGGCCACTACCTCGGCAATGCCGGCTTCATCCAGCGCCTGCGGGGCCGGGTCGTTGGCGTGGAACGGCAGCGGCGACGGCGCCACGGTGGGCCAGCCACGGGCATCGTCGGCCGGCAGCTGGCGGCCGCCATCCCACGGCCGTGCGGTGGAGGCCTTGCGGCCGGCGTGGCCCAGCTGGATGCCCAGCGGCATCGGCGACCAGCGCCGCACGCTGGCCAGCACCTGCGCCAGCGCCGCTTCGGTACCGTCGTCCCACAGCCCCAGGTCGGCATAGCTGATGCGCCCGCGCGGTTCCACCGCGGTCGCTTCCAGGATCAGCAGGCCGGCACCGGACTGCGCCAGGCTGCCCAGGTGCTGGGCATGCCAGTCGCTGGCGCGGCCATCTTCGGCGGAGTACTGGCACATCGGCGCGATCACGATGCGGTTGGACAGGGTAAGAGGGCCGAGGGTGACCGGCGAGAACAACTGGCTCAAGGCGATAGCGACATGCGGAGGGGGTGCGTATTGCACCGCTGCACGGCCTGCGGATCAACCGTCTGGATGGATCGCTGTTTCGCGGGGGCGGGTGGACGGTAGAGTCGACTGTCAGTCGACTGCTCCTGGCGGTACGGCTGAACGCCCCGCGCTGCGCGCGATAGTCGACTGACAGTCGACTCTACCGGGCCGGATACCCGCTGACGAAGCCGGCCAGGGCCTTGGCGCAATCGCGTTCATCCTTGAACTGCAGCAGGTCGTCGGCGCGGGTGCGACCGCGGTTCAGCGCCGCCACCGGCAACCCGGCCCGGGCCGCGGCCTGGACGAAGCGGAAGCCGGAATAGACCATCAGCGAGGAGCCCACCACCAGCACCGCATCGGCCTGCTGCAGGTGCTCATGCACCGCCGCTACCCGTTCGCGCGGCACGTTTTCGCCGAAGAAGACGACATCTGGCTTCAGCAGGCCGCCGCAGTACGGGCAGTCCGGTACCACGAACGCGGAAAAATCGGTCTCCAGATCCGCATCGCCATCGGGGGCGATGCCGGCCTCCAGCGCGTCCCAGCCGGGGTTGGCGTCCAGCAGGCGCTGCTGGAAATCCTCGCGCCCGCTGCGGCGCTCGCAGCCCATGCAGCGCACCAGGTCCAGCCGACCGTGCAGATCGATCACGTTCGTGCTGCCGGCACGCTGGTGCAGGCCGTCCACGTTCTGGGTCAGCAGCACCTGCAGCGTGCCACGCGCTTCCAGCGCCGCCAGCGCCTGGTGGGTGCCGTTGGGCAGGGCCAGGCCGAAGCGCGGCCAGCCCAGCAGGCTGCGCGCCCAGTAGCGCTGGCGGGTGGCGGCCTCGCCCATGAAGGCCTGGTAGGTCACCGGCGGCGTGCGCTTCCACTGGCCGTCGGTATCCCGGTAATCGGGAATGCCCGAGGCGGTGCTGCAGCCGGCGCCGGTGAGCACGAACAGGCGCCGGGCGCGGTCGATGAAGTCGGTCAGCGGCAGGGTCATGCCCAGCAGATGGGGGCGCGGCGGCGCCCCCGCAAGCGCCGGTTCAGACGGCCTCGGGCAGGCGCGGCACGGCGGTCGGCTGACCGTCTTCGCCCAGCGCGATCATCACGAAGTGGCCGCGCGTGCACAGCTTGCGCTCACCGCTGTGCAGGTCTTCGGCAATCAGCTCCACCTCGACCTTCATCGAACTGCGGCCGACTTCGACGATGCGACCGATGGTTTCCACCATCTGGCCGATACGGATGGGCAGCTTGAAATCGACCTGGTCGCTGCGCGCGGTCACCACGGTGCGGCGCGAATAGCGGGCGGCGGCCAGGAAGGCGGCCTTGTCCATCCAGGCCAGCGCCTGGCCACCGAACAGGGTGCCCATGTGGTTGGTGTGGTTGGGGAAGACGATTTCGGCCATGCGCACTTCAATGGGCGGCACGGTTTCGACGATGGGGGTCATGGCGGTGGCCAGGGTGTGGGGGTGCGGCAATTGTAAGACCGGGGCCTTGGTAGAGTTAGTCGAGCATGGCTCGACTCTACAAAAGCGAAAAACCCCGGCATTGGCCGGGGTTCTTCGTTGCAACCGGGGTGACCGCTTCGATCAGAAGTTCATGTCGAAGGCGACTTCGCCCTGCACGCCCACCTGGTAGGCCGAGACGCGGCGTTCGAAGAAGTTGGTCAGTTCCTGCACGTCCTGCAGTTCCATGAACGGCAGCGGGTTGCGCACGTTGTACTTCTTTTCCATGCCCAGCTTGGCGAAATGCTGGTCGGCACAGTGCTGCAGGTACTGGCGCATGTCGCGGGTGGAAATGCCGGCCACGCCGCCGGACAGCACGTCCTCGGCGAACTGCACTTCGCACTCGATGGCTTCGGCCAGCATGTCATAGACCTGCTGCTTCATTTCCTCGTCGAACAGGTCCGGCTCTTCCTCACGCACCACGCGCACCGATTCGAACGCGAAGTCCATGTGCGCGCTCTCGTCGCGGAACACCCAGTTGGTGCCCGAGGCCAGGCCCGGCAGCAGGCCGCGCGAACGGAAGTAGTACACGTAGGCGAAGGCGGCGAAGAAGAACAGGCCTTCGATGCACGCGGCGAAGCAGATCTGGTTCAGCAGGAACTGGCGGCGCTCGGCACGGGTCTCGATGCGCTTGAGGTCCTGGATCGAGTCGATCCACTTGAAGCAGAAATCGGCCTTCTTCTTGATCGAGTCGATGTTCTCCACCGCGGCGAAGGCTTTGACGCGCTCTTCCGGGTCCGGCAGGTAGTTGTCGAGCAGGGTCAGGTAGAACTGCACGTGCAGCGCTTCTTCGTACAGCTGGCGCGACAGGTACATGCGCGCTTCGGGCGCGTTCAAGTGCTGGTACAGGTTCAGCACCAGGTTGTTGGACACGATCGAATCGCCGGTGGCGAAGAACGCAACCAGGCGGTGGATCAGGTGGCGCTCACCCGGCGACATCTTGCTGTGCAGGTCGGTGATGTCGATCTGGAAGTTGATCTCTTCCACCGTCCAGGTGTTCTTGATCGCGTTCCGGTACATGTCATAGAACTGCGGGTAGCGCATCGGGCGCAGGGTCAGTTCAAAACCGGGATCGAGCAGCATCTGCTTGGGCTTGTCGGCCATGGGTGTTTCCTTGAATTCTCGGGTCAAAACGCCGGGCATGGCCCGGCGCTACCTTGGTGTTTCCGTGGTGCAGTCGAGCATGGCTCGACGCTACAGAGGGGCGTGCCGGCCAGAAGCCGGCACGGCCGCTCTTATTGGCACGCCTCGCAGGCTTCTGGGTTTTCCAGCGAGCAGGCCACCGCTTCGGTCGGGGTGTACGTGCTGACCGTGGTCTTGGCGATCTTGGTGGCCGGACGCGAGCGCAGGTAGTAGGTGGTCTTGACGCCCTGCTTCCACGCGTACATGTACATGGACGACATCGCACCGATGTTCGGGCTTTCCATGAACAGGTTGAGCGAGGCCGACTGATCGATGAAGGCGCCACGCTCGGCGGCCATGTCGATCAGCGAACGCATCGGCAGTTCCCATGCGGTGCGGTAGACCTGGCGCAGGGCTTCGGGAATCTGCGCCACGCCGGCAATGGAACCTTCGGCCAGCTTGATGGCATCGCGCATGTCGGCGGTCCACAGGCCCAGCTTCTTCAGCTCGTTCACCAGGTAGCGGTTGACCTGCAGGAAGTCACCGGACAGGGTTTCGCGCTTGAACAGGTTGGAAACCTGCGGTTCCACGCACTCGTAGCAGCCGGCGATCGAGGCAATGGTGGCGGTCGGGGCAATCGCGATCATCAGCGAGTTGCGCAGGCCGTGTTCCTTGATGCGCTCGCGCAGGGCGTCCCAGCGGGCGGTATCTTCGGGCACCACGTTCCAGGCGTCGAACTGCAGTTCGCCGCTGGCGGCACGGGTGTCGTTGAACGACGGGTGCTTGCCGCGTTCCTGGGCCAGCTCCGAGGAGGTTTCCAGGGCGTGGAAGTAGATCGTTTCGGCGATCTTCTTCGACAGGGCGCGGGCTTCGGCGCTGTCGAACGGCAGGCGCTTGCGGAAGAACACGTCCTGCAGGCCCATGCAGCCCAGGCCGACCGGGCGCCAGCGCAGGTTGGCGCGGCGGGCGGTTTCGATCGGGTAGAAGTTCAGGTCGATCACGCGGTCGAGCTGGCGCACGGCCAGGCGCACGGTCTCGGCCAGCTTCTCGAAGTCGAACTCGTTGTGCTCGTCGAAGTGGTTGCCCAGGTTGATCGAACCCAGGTTGCACACCGCGGTTTCATCGTTGGACGTGACTTCCAGGATTTCCGTGCACAGGTTGGACAGGTGGATCACGTTGCCCGGGCGCAGGGTCTGGTTGCTGGCGCGGTTGCACTTGTCCTTGAAGGTCATCCAGCCGTTGCCGGTCTCGGCCAGGGTACGCATCATGCGGGCGTACAGCTTGCGCGCCGAGATGGTGCGGTTGGCCTTGCCCTGCGCTTCGGCCTGCACGTAGGCCTGCTCGAAGGCTTCACCGAACAGGTCGGTGAACTCCGGCACGACGCGCGGATCGAACAGCGACCATTCCTGGTCGGCCTCGACGCGCTTCATGAACAGGTCCGGCACCCAGTTGGCCAGGTTCAGGTTGTGGGTACGGCGGGCTTCGTCACCGGTGTTGTCACGCAGCTCCAGGAAGTCCTCGATGTCGGCGTGCCAGGTTTCCAGGTACACGCAGGCCGCGCCCTTGCGCTTGCCACCCTGGTTCACCGCAGCCACCGACGAATCCATGGTCTTCAGCCACGGCACGATGCCGTTGGAATGGCCATTGGTGGACTTGATGAGCGAACCACGCGAACGCACGCGGGTGTAGCTGACGCCGATGCCGCCGGAGAACTTGGACAGCTGGGCGATGTCGCCGTACTTG
Organism: Stenotrophomonas sp. Steno-C17; assembly: GCF_056393165.1. NCBI lineage: Bacteria > Pseudomonadati > Pseudomonadota > Gammaproteobacteria > Lysobacterales > Lysobacteraceae > Stenotrophomonas > Stenotrophomonas sp. Steno-C17. The sequence continues at coordinate 23,317 of NZ_JBWJPD010000010.1, read as the reverse complement.
GAATAGATCGATTCCAGCGAGTCCTGCGGCGAATCCAGCAGGAAGCACGAGGACAGCTGCTCGTGGGTGGTGCCGGAGTTGAACAGGGTCGGGCTGGACGGCAGGTAGTCCAGGTTGCCCATGCGCTTGTACAGCGCCAGGGTCTCGGACACGTCCTCGCTCAGCGCGCTGGCGATACGCAGGAAGAACTGCTGCGGGGTCTCGATCACCTTGCGGGTGTGCGGGTGGCGCAGCAGGTAGCGGTCGTACAGGGTACGCAGGCCGAAGTAATCGAAGTTCAGGTCCAGCGAGATGTCGATGGCATCGTTGAGCTTGCGCGCGTTGGTCTGCACGAAGTTCAGCAGGCGATCGTTGATCAGGCCCACTTCGTGGCCACGGCTGACCGACTGCGAGAAGGCGTAGATTTCCTGGCCCGACACTTCCTTGGCGATGTAGTTGGCCAGCAGGCGCGCCGCAAGGCGGCCGTACTCGGGCTCTTCACCGATCAGCAGGGCGGCGGTGCGGATGGACAGTTCGTCCAGTTCGCGGGTGGTGGCGCCGTTGTACAGGCCGGAAATGGTACGGGTGGCCACACGCATCGGATCGACCGCGTGCAGGCCTTCGGAGGAACGCTGCACCGCGCGCACGATCTTGTTCAGATCCACCAGCTCGGTCGTGCCATTGCGCTTGGTCACGCTCATCGCGTTGGACGTCGGCGGCGACGTCAACAGGAATTCGCTTTCCTTTTCGATGGTGGCGCTGGGTTCGGTGGTCACGGCGTGTGTCCTCTTGGCGTGATTGGGGGTGCTCGATGCATCGGGTGACGCGACCTGGGACCTGACGCCCCAGAGTGGCAGGAGGGCGTCGCAGGGATTGAGACCCTGCGCCTGCCACTGCCGGTGACGGTCGCGGAACGGTACTGCCGGGGACCCCGGCACTTGGGGTCGCTGCGACCGACGGCCACAAGATAGTGGGGGTAGAGGGGGCCGTCAACGCCAAATGTAGTGAAATCTGGTAATCCCTTGCGGCGCAAGGATCATGCCGTCGGCGCCGCGTTTAGACGCTTCGGACCTGCCGGAAGCGGCTGCGCAGTCAAGCCCGAAAGGCGTCACAAGGGCGGTACAACGTGCTGCGCAAACGGAACAATGACAGCTTCACATGACAGTGATGAAGCTGGCTAGGGACAACCCTGTGGATAGGTGGTGGGCAAGCCGGTATGGCGCGCCGGGAACCGTAGAGTCGAGCTTGCTCGACTGCTTTCCGCGCGGTGCCAGGAGCAGTCGAGCAAGCTCGACTCTACGAAGCCGGGTGGCCAGGGCCGGTCGGGGTGGGTCGGTCGGGGCCGAGCGGGGCCGGCCCGCGCCACGGCTTACGCCCGGTGCGGGGTGCCCAGGTACTCGGCGCTCTGCATTTCGATCAGGCGCGAGGCGGTGCGCTCGAAGGCGCCCTGCAGGCGCTGGCCGCTGTACAGCTCGATGGGCGAGGTGCTGGCGGTGCAGACCAGGTTGACGTGGCGGTCGTACAGTTCGTCGATCAGGTTCACGAAGCGGCGCGCGGCATCTTCGTTCAGGCGGTCGAAGGCGGGAATGCCGCCCAGCAGCACCGTGTTGAACTCGTGTGCGATCTCGATGTAATCGGACGGGCCGCGCGGGCCTTCGCACAGGGCGGCGAAATCGAACCAGGCAATGCTCTTGCCCCGGGCCCGCACCGGAATCTTGCGGCCCTCGATCTCGATGTTGCCGGCCTTGGCCGCCTGCCCACCGCTCAGCTCGCCCCAGCGGCTGCCCAGCCACTGATCGCTGTCAGCCGCCAGCGGCGCGCGGTACACCGGCGAACGGGTCAGCGCGCGCATGCGGTAGTCCTCGGTGCCTTCGGCATACAGCTCCACGCAGAAGCGCTGCAGCAGGCCGATGGCCGGCATGAAGCTCTCGCGCTGCAGGCCGTTCAGGTACAGGTTCTCCACCGCGGTGTTGGAGGTGGTGACCAGGGTCACGCCCTCGGCGAACAGGCGCTCCAGCAGCCGCGCCAGCAGCATGGCATCGCCGATGTCGGTCACGAAGAACTCGTCCAGCACCAGCACGCGCAGGTTGCTGCGCCATTCCTGGGCGATCTTCGCCAGCGGGTCGCTCTGCCCCTGGTGCTCGCGCAGGCGCTCGTGCACGCTGCGCATGAAGCGGTGGAAGTGGGTGCGGTACTTCTGCTTGATCGGCAGGCCGTCGTAGAACAGGTCCACCAGGAAGGTCTTGCCGCGCCCCACGCCGCCCCAGAAGTACAGGCCCTTCACCGGCTCGGGCTTCTTCCAGAACGAGGACAGGCGGTCCAGCCAGCCGTCTTCGGCACTGTCCAGCAGGCCCAGGTGGATCCGGTCCAGCTCGGCCAGCGCCGCGTGCTGGGCCGGGTCGTTCTGCCAGTCGCCGCGGGCCACGCCGGCGGCATAGCGCTGCGAGGGGGTCTGCACCGCCTCGTTCATGCCGCCGCGCCCAGCCAGTGCTTCACCCCGTGGGTGAGCGCGCCGCGCAGGTCGATCAGCTTGCGGTGGAAGAAGTGGCTGGTGTCGGGCATGCGCACCAGCTCATGCGGTGCGCCCAGGGTGTCCAGCCACTGGTAGACCGCCTGCGGGTCGACGATTTCATCCTGTTCGCCCTGGATGACCAGCCAACGCGCCGGCGGCTGCACGCCGTCGAAATCCCAGCGGCCAGCCGGCGGTGCGATCGAGATCAGCGCCTCCGGCTGCAGCTCACCTGCCGCCTTCAGCGAAACGAACGACCCGAAGCTGAAGCCGGCCAGCCACAGGCGATCCTGCGGGCGCTGGCTGCGCACCCAGGCGGCGACGGCCTTCAGGTCGTCCTGTTCGCCGTTGCCATGGTCGAAGTCGCCGGCCGAACCGCCCACGCTGCGGAAGTTGAAGCGCACCGTGGCGATGCCCTGCTCGCGCAGGGTGGTGGCGGTCATGGTCACCACCTTGTTGTGCAGGGTGCCACCTTCGGTGGACAGCGGGTGGCAGACGATGGCCACGATCGGCTGCGCCGGCACGTCGGCCTTGGGCAGGTCGACCACCACTTCCAGCGGACCGGCCGGGCCGTCCAGTTCAAGACAGGCGGTTTCGCCGGGAGCAACGGGGAACGAGGGATTGCGCATGGCAACATGATACCGTCCCCCGCCCCTGCCCTGTGCCTGCCCCATGCTCTACCTGTCCCTGGCTGTGATCTGCAGCGTGCTGGTGTCGGTGCTGTTGAAGCTGGCCGGCCGGCGCGCGCTGGACGTGCCGCAGATGGTCACCTGGAACTACCTGGTGGCCGCCACCCTGACCGCCGTCGTGCTGCAGCCGCCACTGGATGCCCTGCGCGCGCCGCATGCGCCGTGGGGCGCGCTGCTGGCGCTGGCGGTGGTGCTGCCGACCATCTTCCTGGTGCTGGGCCGCGCGGTGGCGGTGGCCGGCATCGTGCGCAGCGATGTGGCGCAGCGCCTGTCGCTGCTGCTGTCACTCGCCGCGGCCTTCCTGTTCTTCGGCCAGACCGCCACGCCGTGGAAGCTGGCCGGGCTGGCGCTGGGTCTGGTCGCGATGGTGGCGATCAGCCTGCGCCCGCGTGGGCCGGCCGTGGCGGCCTCGCCCGGCGGCTGGGGCTGGCTGCTGGGGGTATGGGGCGGGTTTGCGGTGGTCGACGTGCTGCTGAAGCAGGTGGCGCTGTCCGGTACGCCATCGATGGCGGCGGTGCTGGCCAGCTTCAGCGTGGCCTTCGTGCTGATGCTGGCGCTGCAGCTGTGGCGGCACTACAGCGGCCGCAGCCGGCTGGCGTGGCGCAACCTCGGCGCCGGGGCGCTGCTGGGCCTGCTCAACGGCGGCAACATTCTTTTCTACGTGCACGCGCACCAGTCGATGCCGGACAGCCCGGCCACGGTGTTCGCCGGCATGAACATCGGCGTGGTGGTGCTGGGCGCGCTGGTGGGTGTGTTTGCCTTCGGCGAGGCCACCACGAAGTGGAACCGCGCCGGCCTGGCGCTGGCGGTGCTGGCGATCGGCTTGATCGCCTGGGGCTGAGGCACGCGCCGGGGTCGGATCCCATTCCAACGGAATGGGCTCTGACCCCTGCGTCTCCCCAAAGCAGTCGAGCATGGCTCGACTCTACAGAAAGCCGCCGGGCGTGCCCCGGCGAACCTTATTTATCGAAGCCCAGCAGCAGCGGGTCGTGGTCGGAACTGCGCCACGGGCCCTGCACGTTGCGGCCCTGGTAGCCGCTGGCATCCTGCTCGTCGGCATTGCTGTGCCATTCGGCGGCGCCGGCCAGGCGCTGGGCCATGCTGGCGCTCAGCAGCGCGTGGTCGAGGCGGCCGCTGTAGCCGTTGTAGACGTAGCTGTAGGGGTGCTCGACCTTGGCCACCTTGAACGCATCCTGCCAGCCCAGGTCGTGCAGGGTGCGGATCGGGTCTTCCATCGCGTAGGCATTGAAGTCGCCCAGCAGCACGATGTCCTTCACCTTCAGGCGTGCGGCTTCGGCGTTCACCCACTGGTTGAGCTGGCGCGCCGATTCCACGCGGGTGGCGTTCCAGCAGCCCTGCCCATCGTTCTGGTCGGCGTCGGCAGCGCTGGCATCGCGGCAGCCCTTCGACTTGAAGTGGTTGGCCACCACCATGAACGTCGCACCCCTGCCCTGGAAGGCCTGCGCCAACGGCGCGCGGCTGTGTTCGGCGAACGGGCCATCGACCTTGGTCAGCGGTCGGCCCAGCGGCTTGAACGCACCGCGCCTGTAGATGATGCCGACCCGGATCGGATTGCTGCCCGGGCCTTCGCCGGCGTCAACGAACGCCCAGTGCTGCGTGGCGGGCAGGGCGGCGTTGAGCGCGTCCACCAGTTCGGCGATGGCCGAGTGCGGACCGTAGCCGTCGTTTTCCAGTTCCATCAGCGCGGCGATATCGGTGTCCAGGGCGCTGATGGTGGCCACCAGCTTGGCCACCTGTGCCTTGTGTTCGTCCAGCGTGCGCGCGCCGCGCAGGGTCGGGAAGCCGCCGCCCTGGCCGTCGCCGTTGAAGAAGTTTTCCAGATTGAACGCGGCGATGTGCAGGCTGCCCGGCACCTGCGGCACGGCCGGGCGCTGCAGTTCCGGCACCTGCAATGTGCCGTCCACCTGCAGGCGGGCGCGGCCCTGCGCGTCCACGCGCACGGTGCCCTCCACGTTGCGCAGCTGCATGCCGGTGCGCAGCACCGGATTGCCCGGCAGGTAGGCCACGCTGCCGGGGTCGCGGGCATCGCTGCCGTCGTCCAGCAGCAGGCGGCGGCGCTGGTTGTCGGCCATCACCTGCTCACTGCCCGCGGTACCCGGTGCGGCCACTTCGCTGGGCTGCCACAGGCGGCCATCGAAGGCCACGGTCAGCTCGCCGAAGCGTTCCAGGCCGTCGGTGCCGGCCAGGGTGAGCGGCGCGGCGATGCGCACGTGCTGGCCCTGCAGGGTGCGCCAGTCGGCCGGTGCCGCGGTAAGCACCACGGTGGCGCTGCTGCGCGGGGCCGGGCTGGCGGCCGGAGCCGGCGTGGCCTGCGGCTGGGCCTGGGCGAACGCAGCGGCCGGCAGCAACAGGGACAGAGCAAGGGCGAGGGAACGGCGGCGCATCGACTCACGACTCCATGAATTGAGGCGCACAGACTAACCCTGAAATGCGAAACCCCCGCGACGCGCGCGGTTTTGGCCTTGGCCGGCAAAGCCGGTGGGGGTACGACGGGGGCAAGCCGGGCGGTCGGGGGCCGCCCGGGGCCGTCGGGGCACCCGGCGGGTAGAGTCGACTGTCAGTCGACTATCGCGCGCAGCGCGGGCGTTTCGCTGGCTTCGGGAAGAGCAGTCGACTAACAGTCGACTCTACCGTTCACCCGTTCACCCGTTCGCCCGTTCGCCCGTTCGCCCGTTCGCCAGTTCGCCCGTTCGCCCGTTCGCCAGTTCGGCCGTTCGGCCGTTCGCCGGCTACTTCAGGTTGCCCAGCATCCAGTCCACGGTGGCGTGGATCTGCTCCTCGGTCAGCGCCGGGTTCCCGCCCTTGGGCGGCATGATGCCGCCATCCGGGCCGGTGTAGCCCTCGATGGCGTGCTTGTAGAGGGTGTCCTTGCCCTGGGCCAGGCGCTGGTCCCAATGCGCGTGGTCCAGGGTGGGGGCCTGGCCGACACCGGTGGTGTGGCAGGCGGTGCACAGGTTGTCGAAGATGACCTTGCCATCGGTGGTGCCGCCATAGGCCACCTGGGCGGCGGCCTTGGCCAGCGCGGCAGCCTTGGCCGCGGCCTGCGCGGCCGCGCCGGTGCTGCCGGCGTACACCGCACCGGTCGGTGCGATGCGCTGTTCGGTGCGCTTGGCGGCGGTGGGCGACACTTCAGGCGGAATACGCGTGTGGATGTACGCGGCCAGCAGGATCAGGCCCAGAGTGATGGCAGCCAACAGCGCGATCACCATGGAAAAGCGTTTCAGGAACTCCAGATCGTAATTCCGCACTCTTCGTTACCCCTGGCTGGTAGTCGTGGGACCACGGCTGAGCGACTGCGTGTAGGGGCGAGTATAGAACGCGCTTCGCACGCGACAACAGGCGCCCGTGCTGGTGCGGCGCAACATGCGGCCGCGGCCGCCTCGCCTTTGTAGAGTCGAGCCATGCTCGACTGCGTTTGCCAAGCAGCGCGGCAGAAACCGTCGAGCAAGAGCAGTCGAGCATGGCTCGACCCTACAAGAGCGGGGCGCCGACGGCGCGCAGGCAGAAGCTGCAGATCGCGTCCACCAGTGCGTCTTCGTCGCGGTGTGCCTCGCGGCTGGGCGCGGTGGGGCCGACCATCGCTTCGGTGAACGCCCCCACCAGGCAGGCGGCGGCGGCATGGGTGTCCTGCGCCGGCAGTTCGCCGCTGGCCACGCCTTCTTCCAACAGGCGCAGGAACACATCGCCGAAGGCGCGGCGCCCGCGCATGCGCTCGGCTTCCACGTCCGGGTCCACCGGCTCGACGATGAAAGCATGGGCCAAGCCCGGGCCGGCCAGGGCGCGGCGCACGAAGGCAGTGATGGCCAGGCGCAGGCGCTCGCCCACCCGGCCCGGCTCGGCGGCAATGCGCTCCATGATCGCCACTTCATGGGCCACGGCCGCGTTCAGTACTTCCACGAACAGGTCGGCCTTGGACGGGAAATGCCGGTAGATCAGCCCGGTGGACATGCCGGCCTGGGTCGCCACGGCGGTCACCGGGGCGTTGCGCCAGCCGCCAGCGGCCACCAGCGCACGGGTGGCCAGCAGGATCCGTTCACGGGCCCCGGCCAGGCGTTCTTCCATCAATGCAGAGCGTTTGTAGGCCATGTTCTGATTCTAGTTTCAATTTTTGAATTTGTATTCACTTCTTCATCGAACCCCGCTACGCTGGGCCCGAATCGCCCGTGCGGGGCCTGCCTTCAACAGGCCCCGCTCCCCCTTCACGGGTGCGTCCATTCCCCACCTTCCCTCGTGGAGCCACCGCAATGCACGTGCCATCCCTGAATTTCGATCTTGGTGAAGAGATCGACCTGCTGCGCCAGAGCGTGGCCCATTTTGCCGCCGCCGAGGTCGCTCCGCTCGCCGCCGAGGCCGATGCCAGCAACCAGTTCCCGCTGGCACTGTGGCCGAAGCTGGGCGAACAGGGCCTGCTGGGCCTGACCGTGGAAGAAGAATACGGCGGCACCGGCATGGGCTACCTGGCCCACGTGGTGGCGATGGAAGAGATCTCGCGCGCTTCGGGTGGCATCGGCCTGTCCTACGGTGCGCACTCCAACCTGTGCGTGAACCAGCTGCGCAAGAACGGCAGCGAGGAACAGAAGCAGCGCTTCCTGCCCGACCTGTGCAGCGGTGCCAAGGTGGGTGCGCTGGCGATGAGCGAGCCGGGCGCCGGTTCGGACGTGGTGTCGATGAAGCTGCGCGCGGACAAGCGCGGCGACCGCTACGTGCTGAACGGCAACAAGATGTGGATCACCAACGGCCCCGATGCCGACGTGCTGGTGGTCTACGCCAAGACCGACATGGAGGCCGGCGCCAAGGGCATCACCGCCTTCCTGGTGGAAAAGGGCATGAAGGGCTTTTCCACCGCGCAGAAGCTGGACAAGCTGGGCATGCGCTCCTCGCCCACCTGTGAACTGGTGTTCCAGGATTGCGAAGTGCCCGAAGAGAACGTGCTGGGCGCCATTGGCGGCGGCGTGCGCGTGCTGATGTCCGGCCTGGATTACGAGCGCGTGGTGCTGTCCGGCGGTCCGCTGGGCCTGATGGCCGCGGCCATGGACGTGGTGATGCCCTACGTGCACGAGCGCCACCAGTTCGGCGAGGCGATCGGCAGCTTCCAGCTGATCCAGGCCAAGATCGCCGACATGTACGTGGGCCTGGGCGCCTGCCGCGCCTACGTATACGCGGTGGCGCGCGCCTGTGACCAGGGCCGCACCACCCGCCAGGATGCCGCCGGCGCCATTCTGTATGCCGCCGAAAAGGCCACCTGGCTGACCGGCCAGGCAATCCAGATCCTGGGCGGCAACGGCTACATCAACGAATACCCGACCGGCCGTTTGTGGCGCGACGCCAAGCTGTATGAAATCGGCGCCGGCACCTCGGAAATCCGCCGCATGCTGATCGGCCGCGAACTGTTCCAGCGCACCCTGTAAGGCCACTGCGATGACCGTACTGAACACCCAGCTGCAACCGGGCAGCGACACGTTTGAAAGCAACCGCGCGGCCATGCAGGCCGTGGTCGACGATCTGCACGCCACCCTGGCGCGCACCGCGCTGGGCGGCAGCGAGGCGGCACGCGCCAAGCACACCGCGCGCGGCAAGCTGCTGGTGCGCGACCGCATCGACGCCCTGCTCGACCCGGGCAGCGCCTTCCTGGAGATCGCGCCGCTGGCCGCGCACGGCATGTATGACGATGCCGTGCCCGCGGCGGGCGTGGTGGCCGGCATCGGCCGGGTGAGTGGCGTGGAGTGCGTGATCGTGGCCAACGACGCCACGGTGAAGGGCGGCACCTACTACCCGGTCACGGTGAAGAAGCATCTGCGCGCACAGGAAGTGGCCGAGCAGAACCGCCTGCCCTGCATCTACCTGGTCGATTCGGGCGGCGCCTTCCTGCCGCTGCAGGACGAAGTCTTCCCCGACCGCGATCATTTCGGCCGCATCTTCTACAACCAGGCCAACCTGTCGGCGCAGGGCATTCCGCAGATCGCCTGCGTGATGGGCAGCTGCACCGCCGGTGGTGCCTACGTGCCGGCCATGAGCGATGAAACGGTGATCGTGCGCGAACAGGGCACGATCTTCCTGGGCGGTCCGCCGCTGGTGAAGGCTGCCACCGGCGAGGTGGTGAGCGCCGAAGAACTGGGCGGCGCCGACGTGCACACGCGCATTTCCGGCGTGGCCGACCACATGGCCGACAACGACCTGCAGGCGCTGGCACGGGTCCGCGCGATCATCGCCCAGCTGAACTGGCGCAAGCCGGAACCGGCGATGGCCGTGCAGGCACCCGAAGAACCGCTGCTGCCCGCGCAGGAACTGTATGGCGTGATTCCCGCCGATACGCGCAAGCCCTACGACGTGCGCGAAGTGATCGCGCGCCTGGTGGACGGCTCGCGTTTCGATGAATTCAAACCGCGCTACGGCGCCACCCTGGTCACCGGCTTTGCCCATCTGAACGGCTACCCGATCGGCATCATCGCCAACAACGGCATTCTGTTCTCCGAATCGGCCCTGAAAGGCGCGCACTTCATCGAACTGTGCACCCAGCGCAACATCCCGCTGGTGTTCCTGCAGAACATCACCGGTTTCATGGTTGGCCGCAAGTACGAACAGGGCGGCATCGCCAAGGATGGGGCCAAGCTGGTGATGGCGGTGGCCTGCGCCAAGGTGCCCAAGTTCACCGTGGTGATCGGTGGCTCATTCGGTGCCGGCAACTACGGCATGTGTGGCCGTGCCTATTCGCCCAACTTCCTGTGGATGTGGCCCAACGCACGCATCGGCGTGATGGGCGGCGAGCAGGCCGCCAGCGTGCTGGCCACGGTGAAGCGCGATGGCATCGAAGCCAAGGGCGGCCAGTGGCCGGCCGAAGAAGAAGATGCATTCAAGGCGCCGATCCGCGAACAGTTCGAACAACAGGGCCATCCCTACTACGCCAGTGCCCGCCTGTGGGATGACGGCGTGATCGATCCGGTCGATACCCGCCGTGTGCTGGCTCTGGCGCTGTCAGCCAGCCTGAACGCCGCCCCGCAGCAGACGCGCTTCGGCGTGTTCCGCATGTAACCCATGCCATGACCGAGCACGCTCCCATGAAGCCCGTTGCCATGTTCACCAAGATCCTGATCGCCAACCGTGGCGAAATCGCCTGCCGCGTGATCGCCACCTGCCGTCGCCTGGGCATCGCCACCGTGGCGGTGTATTCCGATGCCGACCGCACCGCGCGCCACGTGCGCCTGGCCGACGAGGCCGTGCATATCGGCCCGGCCGCCGCGCGCGAGAGCTACCTGCGCGGCGACGTGCTGCTGGACGCGGCGCGCCGCACCGGTGCGCAGGCCATCCATCCCGGATATGGCTTCCTGTCCGAGAATGCGGACTTCGCCGATGCGTGTGCGGCTGCGGGCATCACCTTCATTGGCCCGCCGGCCAGCGCCATCCGCGCGATGGGTGACAAGAGCGCGGCCAAGGCGCTGATGGCCCAGGCGGGTGTGCCGCTGACGCCCGGCTACCATGGCGACCAGCAGGAACCGGACTTCCTGCGCGCGCAGGCCGATGCCATCGGCTACCCGGTGCTGATCAAGGCCAGCGCCGGCGGCGGCGGCAAGGGCATGCGCAAGGTCGAACGCAGCGATGACTTCGTCGCGGCGCTGGCCAGCTGCCAGCGCGAGGCCGCCTCGGCCTTCGGCAACGACCACGTGCTGGTGGAAAAGTATGTCGAGCGCCCGCGCCACATCGAGATCCAGGTGTTCGGCGATACCCACGGCGATGCGGTCTACCTGTTCGAGCGCGACTGCTCGGTGCAGCGCCGCCACCAGAAGGTGCTGGAAGAAGCACCGGCACCGGGCATGAGCGCCGAGCGCCGCGCAGCCATGGGCAAGGCGGCCGTCGATGCCGCGCGCGCGGTGGGCTACGTGGGCGCCGGCACGGTGGAGTTCATCGCCGGCCCGGAGGGCGATTTCTACTTCATGGAAATGAACACCCGCCTGCAGGTGGAGCATCCGGTGACCGAGTTCATCACCGGCACCGACCTGGTGGAGTGGCAACTGCGCGTGGCGGCCGGCCAGCCGATGCCGCTGCGCCAGGAGCAACTGGCCATCCATGGCCACGCCATCGAGGCGCGCCTGTATGCCGAAGATGCCGACCGCGGCTTCCTGCCGTCCACCGGCACCCTGCGCCGCCTGCGCCTGCCGACGCCGTCGGCGAACGTGCGCGTGGACACCGGCGTGGAGGAAGGCGACAGCATCACCCCGTACTACGACCCGATGATTGCCAAGCTGATCGTCTGGGACGTGGACCGCGATGCCGCGCTGCGCCGCATGAGCCAGGCGCTGGCCGACTGCCAGGTGGTGGGCGTGACCACCAATGCCGGCTTCCTGCGCCGGCTGGTGAACACCGATTCGTTCGCCAACGCCAAGCTGGATACCGCGCTGATCGAACGCGAGCAGGCCGCACTGGATGCGGTGGGCGATACCGATGACGATCTGTGGCAGCTGGCGGCCGTCGCCGCCGTGGCCAGCGCCACGCGTGCGGGCAGCGATGCCCGCGATCCGCATTCGCCCTGGCAGGCGCAGGATGGCTGGCGCCTGGGTGCCGCCGCAGCGCGCGTGCTGCCGCTGCAGCAGGGCGAGCGCACACGCACGCTGAAGGTGTGGACGCAGGCCGACGGCTGGCGCGTGCAGTGCGATGACGCGGCGCCGGCAACGCTGATCGGCACCGCCGATGCACAGCAGCTGACGTTGCAGGTGGGTGGCCAGCGCCGGTCGGCGCAGCTGCTGCGCGACGGCGGCCAGCTGTTCCTGTTCGATGCAGCGGGCCAGCACCGCTTCACCCTGCACGATCCGGTTGCCGAATCGGACACGGCCAGTGCCGACGCTGGCAGCCTGCTGGCACCGATGCCGGGCAGGATCGTGGCCACCCTGGTCGAGGCCGGGACGCAGGTGAAGCGCGGCACGCCGCTCGTGGTGCTGGAAGCCATGAAGATGGAGCACACCCTGCAGGCGCCCGCCGATGGCACGGTGAAGGGCTACCGCGCCAAGGCCGGCGACCAGGTGGGGGATGGTGCGGTGCTGGTGGATTTCGAAGCGGGTTGAGGTCGGGTGGGCGCGTGCTCAGTTGGCGCGCGTCCATACCTGGCCGGCTGGGTCCAGCTCAGCGGCGTGCATCGTCGCCCCACGCCATCCGAACCCACAAATGGCCAGCGCGCCTTCCGTCAGTGGATCCAGAGCGAACACGCGCTCCAGCGGGCGCTCATTGATCGCGCCGGTAATGAAGGCGCCCAGCCCCAACTCCGTGGCCGACAGATACAGAGTCTGGGAAATGTGGCCAGCCTCGAGGGTTATCACACGATAGCCTTTGTCGTGCCGCCGGTACTTCCAGAAGGTGCGCTCGAACGCGGCCACCAGCACGACCAGGCAGTGCGCGTTGGCGAACCAGTCCTGCTGGCTGACTGCTTCCAGCGCCAGCGCAGGCAGCTCCGCGGCGTCGAAAGGCAGTGCCACCAGCTGGTGGCTGTCTGCGAGGTAGCGGTAGAGTCCCGGCGCGATACCTTCAACGTTCTGCACGATCAGGCACGCCGATGTCGGGTGCAGCCCTCCTCCAGAGGGTGAATTCTTCTTGTCGAATACCAGGCCACCACGCTGCACCCGCGCCTGCACGCCAAACGTGCGTGCCAGGAGCGTGGAGAACAACGACAGCGGCAGCGCGCGCGCTGCATCGAAATTGCGACACGTGGCCCGTCGATGCAGCAGGGCATCAAATTCAGTCTGCAGGGCCGCCGGCAGGTCGCGAACCTCAGCGGCATCGGGCACGACCCGATCAGGAGGCGGCTCGCCGTGGCGTTCCCGCAGGCCGGCGGCCGTGTCGATGCCGGCCGTGCGAGCATCGGCCACCGAGTCCACGCCATTCCAACGTGTGAACGCGTGCAGCAGCGCTGCCAGCGGGTGCCAATGCACACGCCGCAGGCGGGCATCATCGAATGCAGCGGCGGGAACCGCAGTCGAGGCGCCCTCGTGGCCAGGAGTAGTGTCCTGCACCACCAGACCCTTCCCGATCAGTGCCTGGAGATTCGCATCCTCTGCCAGCGCACTGTGTTCGGTCCATTGGCTGGGGCTGAGGCTGCCCAGCAGGTCACGCGCGGATGCGCTGATTTCCACTGGGGCCGGCAGGTGCGGGGCCAACGCATACCAGCGCAGGGTACGGGTGACGCCTCCTCGTCCGGACAGCAGCTCTGCCAGTGCGAACGCAACTTCCTCACGCGGCTCGAAGAACAGGATGGCACAACGTCGAATACGCATGGGGTCACGCCACCTTCAAGAGATTGCCTTGGCTTGCCGATAAGTTCGCCAACATGCCGCGCGCGCTTCTGCGTGCGGATTCAGTCGACAGGGGAACATCCGTGAGCACCGAAGGCAACAACCCGCAGTCCCATCCGGCCTTTACGACCGAATTCGCCAACCATCTGCTGGATCTGCTGTCCAGCGATGACGCGTTCCGTGCACTCTTCGCAGATGATGCGCACGCAGCCCTGCTGCAGGCCGGGCTGAGCGATGCGGAAGCTGACGCCGCCCTGGTGGGTGACAGTTGTCTGCGCCCGGAAACCTTGGCCAGCAAGGAAGAGATCTCAGCAGCGCGCGATGCGCTACTGGAAAGCATGACGTCGCAGACCGCCCACACTGTTCCCTTCTGCCTGCTGACCTGACGTTTCCCTGGCCACTGTCGCCGGCGCTGCAGGCACGTCTGCAAGGTCGGCGACATTCATCACCATGAAAGCCTGCGCTGCAATCGGATCGCCATAGGCGCGTCCGCGGTTCTGCAGCAGCCACTGCTGTTCACGCGCGGACTGCTTTGCCTGGCCCAACGCCTTCCGTGCATCGCGCATGGCCACATGCCACTGCACCAGGTCCTGCCCCTCTGCCAACGCCTGCAGCAGCTGTACGCTGCCCTGTGCATTGTTCTGCAAGCGCAACTGGTCGGCCCTGACGATATTCCACAGCGCGTCGTTGCGCGGGTGGCCGGATGCCTCCACGACCTGCGCCAATCGGCGTAGCTGGGTGGCATCAAGCGCGAAACCCGCATACCGCTGCTGCAATCGGGCGGCAGCCAGGGCGATGCCTGCCAGGTCGTCGCGTTCCTCGCCCGTTGCACGGGAGGCCGAGCGCAGCGCCTTCTGCAGCAGCGCATCGGCCTGCTGCCGCGACGGTGCCTGACCGGCACGGTAGCGAGCCACCATTGCGCCCAGCTTCAGCGGTACCGACATCACGTCTCCCTCTGCGGCAGCCTTGCTGATGCCTTCGTCGGCGACAACGATCGCCTCGTCCGCATGGCCAGCGCCAATGAGCGTCGCCGCCCAGTCCAGGTGCAGCAGGAAATCCTCCGGATGCGTGCGCGCCCGCGCCTGCGCCATTCGCAATGCCTGTTCGGTCCTGCCCAGCGTGGCCAGCACTGACACGTGGCGTCGATTGGGCGAGGTGGACCCGATGCGTTCGGATTCGACCAGGTCGCGGAGAGCGCCTTCGTGGTCCCCCATCTGCTGGCGGATACGCGCGGCCAGCTCACGCGAAAAGTGGCGCGTGGCCTCCTTCGCCTGGGCGGCCTGATTGGCCGCGCGCAATGCATCCTGCGAGTGGCCCTGCACGAACATCGCCCAGGCGTAGTTCTGCTGCGCCGCCGGGATATCCGGATAGACCTGAGCCAACAGGCGCCATTTTGCGGGCGCATGCAGCGCCGGCTGCTCGCCGAACTCGGCCTGCCAAGCGTCGATGTACAGACGATCGCGTACAGGCAGGTGCTCACGAAGTGCTGCAGCCTTCTGCATCCACGGCTTGGCCTGTGCGGCTTCGCCTTGTGCCATGTACGTCAGCATCACGCCCACGTAGGCCAGCGCGAACTGCGGGTCCACGGCCAGCGCCTGCATGTGGAGCGTACGCGCGTCGTCCATGTCGCGCGCGACGTACGCCTTCCGGGCAAGCGCATAGATCTTCAGCGCGTCCAGGCTGGAAGTGGCGACTGCAGGCAATGCATCGCCGCGTGCCTGCATCGCACTGGAAGCTTCACCCAGCTTGTCGCGCACTTCGCGGGAGACGCCGTCAACAGCCTCCAACAGGTCGTCCACCCCCCTCGCGTCGCGTGCAACCAGGTACACGGTGCGCCTGTCGGCCGGATCGACGACTTCGGCGGACACCCGCAGACGCCCGCCCACCTCGGCCACCACCGGCAGGATCAGGGCACGTGCGCCGTCCCGCACGGCAATTTCACTTCCCAGCGCACGATCAACCCTGGCGGCGCTCGGCTGCTGCATGCGTTCCAGCGCCTGACTCACCGCCACGTCGCTGATGATGTTCACGTGCTTGGACTGTTCCAGACTGATCAGGAATGCCTGGTCCAGAGAATCGTCAAGAATGTGGTTCCCGGTGAGGTTGCGGAAGCCACCCACCACCACCCAATCGCGTTCGGCGAAGGCAATGGCCGGCTGCGGCCGGGTCAGGAACCAGCCCCCCACCAGCAGTGCGGCGACCACGCCGACCTGTGCGGTCATCACCAGCGGCTGGCGCCAGAGCGGTATGTCCCGCGTTGCCTTGCCACTCTGCCGCGGGCGGCCGGGGGCCACCGCAGTCGGGTCCTGCAGGCCGAACACTTCCATCGACTGCGCCACGCCCTTGAAGCGCCAGCGCCCGTACGACTTCCATTTCAGCCCCTGCCCGGCATCGCCCAGTTCATGCACGGCGCGGCGCGCCATCGACTCTGCCGCGGCCGACATCAGCAACTGCCCCGGGCGTGCCAGCTGCATCAGGCGCGCGGCCATCGGCTTGGCCAGCCCCTCCACTTCCACCGGCTTGGCGCCGAGCGCAATCGACTCGGCGCTGTTGTTCCACAGCAGCACTTCGCCCACGTGCAGGCCCATGCGCGCGCGCAGCAGGATCGAGCGCTTGCCACCCAGCGCCTGCAGCCCGCGCTGGTAATCCAGGGCGAAGCCCAGCGCATCCACCGGCCGCTCGAACAGCATGAACAAGCCGTCGGAGCGATCGATCTGCTGGCCGTTCCAGCGCTGCTGCAGGGCCATCACCAGGCGGTCGTGGTCCTGGAACAATTCGGCGGCGGCGGTATCGCCCATCCGCTCCACCAGCTCGGTGGAATCACACAGATCAGTGAACAGCAGTGCCCGCAGTTGCGTGGTGTGCGGGGTCGACGTTCCGGTGTCGCCGTTCATCACCTGGGTCTCCGCTCATTGTCCGTCCGGGCCGTGGGCCCATCGCAGGCAGTTTCCGCCGGCACGTTTGGCTTCGTAAAGCGCCCGATCGGCACCGGCATACCACTCGCTCCAGTCGGCCTGCGCTACCAGCATGCTGACGCCAATGCTGGCCAGGCTGACGTGCGGGGTACCGTGGCCGCGTTCCAGCAGGCCGTGCACGGCGCTGAGGATGAACTCGGCGGCGTGCTGGGCGGCCTCGCGGTCGGCGCGGCGCAGGATCAGGCAGAACTCATCACCGCCCAGGCGGCAGGCCAGATCGTGTTCGCCGGCCATCGAACGCAGGATGTTGCCCATGCTCTGCAGCACGCGGTCGCCGGCCTGGTGGCCATGGCGGTCGTTGATCTGCTTGAAATGGTCGCAGTCGATCAGCAGCAACGCCTGCGGCGGGCCGTCCGGGTGCGCGCGCGATTCCTTCAGGTACAGGGTCAGGCCGCGGCGGTTGTGCAGTCCGGTCAGTTCATCGGTACGCACCAGCTCGCGGGTATGGGTGAGCTGGTGGGTGGTGATGTACAGGTTGTCCAGCGCGGTTTCCAGGTCGTGGTTGCGCCGCCGCAGCTGGCTGATCAGGGCCTGTTCGTTGGCCAGCACGCGCATGATCGTGCGCCGCAGGAACTGCGCCACCAGGCCGGGGTCGGCATCGACCAGGCGCTGGAACGCATCCGGGCCCAGTTCCAGCACCGTGCAGTCGCTCATCGCGCGGGCGCCGGCGCTGCGGGCGTGGTTGCCCATCAGCAGGCCCAGTTCGCCAAAGAACTCGTGGCGGCCCAGGGTCTTCACCAGCAGGTCCTCGCCGAAGTCCAGTTCGATCTGGCCTTCCAGGATGACGTACATGCTCTGCCCGGGGTGCCCGCGCAGGAACAACCACTGGCCGGCCGGCAACGGGCGCAGCTGGGCAAACTGCGCGAACAGGGCCACTTCAGCGTCGGAAAGCACGGCATGCGTCATCCCGGCCATCGCCGCAGCGGCGATACCGGATGTGATGTCTGATGTCTCGGCTGAACCCCTGCCGGTCATTCCCTGCCGCCAGCGTCCCCTGGTGAGCAGCGGAGCATAGCACCGCTTGAAACTGTGCGCCGCTTCTCATTTTGCGTCAAATCGCCGCAGATCCCGGTCGGCTCCCCCGCGCAGCGCCTATTCAGCTGACACAGTGCTCAGTTCGCTTACAACAACGCCGGCAGGTCCCCCGACCTGCCGGCGTCGTCTGGCCCTTCCCTGGCCACCCTGATCGGGGGTCGTAGGCCGGTGTCGCCCGGTTTACGTCAGTCGAGCAAGCTCGACTCTACGGACCGGGGCCGGCCGGCTTCGGCTCAGGCCGCGCGTTCGCTGCGCCCACCATGGAACTGCTCTTCCTCGGTCGAGCCGGTCAGCGCGGTGGTCGAGGACTGCCCCTGCTGGATCGCCTGGGTCACCGCATCGAAATACCCAGTGCCCACTTCGCGCTGGTGCTTCACCGCGGTGAAACCACGCTCTGCGGCTTCGAATTCGGCCTCCTGCAGCTCCACGAAGGCACTCATCTGGCGGCGTGCGTAACCGTGGGCCAGGTTGAACATGCCGTAGTTCAGCGCGTGGAAGCCGGCCAGGGTGATGAACTGGAACTTGTAGCCATAGCTGCCCAGCTCGCGCTGGAACTTGGCGATGGTGGCGTCGTCCAGGTTCTTCTTCCAGTTGAAGCTGGGCGAGCAGTTGTAGGCCAGCAGCTTGCCGGGGAACTTCGCGTGGATCGCTTCGGCGAATTTCCGCGCGAATTCCAGATCCGGCTTGCCGGTCTCGCACCACACCAGATCCGCGTAGGGAGCGTACGCCAGGCCACGGCTGATCGCCTGGTCCAGACCGTTGCGGGTCTTGTAGAAGCCTTCCACGGTGCGCTCGCCGGTGGTGAACGGGCGGTCGTTGGCATCGATGTCGCTGGTCAGCAGATCGGCCGCTTCGGCATCGGTGCGCGCCACCAGCAGGGTCGGCACGCCCAGCACGTCGGCGGCCAGGCGCGCGGCGTTGAGCTTCTCGATCGCTTCGCGGGTCGGCACCAGCACCTTGCCGCCCATGTGCCCGCACTTCTTCACCGACGCCAGCTGGTCTTCGAAGTGCACGCCCGCCGCACCCGCTTCGATCATCGCCTTCATCAGCTCGAACGCATTGAGCACGCCACCGAAACCGGCTTCGGCGTCGGCCACGATCGGCTGCAGGAAATCGATCTCATCCTTGCCTTCGGCATGGTGCAACTGATCGGCGCGCAGCAGGGTGTTGTTGATGCGCTTGACCACCGCCGGCACCGAATCGGCGGGGTACAGCGACTGGTCCGGGTACATCTGACCGGCCAGGTTGGCATCGGCGGCCACCTGCCAGCCGGACAGATAGATCGCCTTCAGCCCGGCCTTGACCTGCTGCATGGCCTGGTTGCCGGTCAGCGCGCCCAGCGCATTGACGAACTCACGCTCGTGCAGCGACGCCCACAGCTTTTCCGCACCCAGCCGGGCCAGCGAATGCTCGATGTGGACGGTGCCGCGCAGGCGCACCACGTCGGCGGCGCTGTAGTTGCGCTGGATGCCTTCCCAGCGCGGGTGGGTGTCCCAGTCGTGCTGGATCTGTTCGGCAGTGGGCAGCGTGCTCATGTCTTTCTCCAGTTCGGTTCGTGCAGCGGTTGCAGCGGGGAAGGAAGCGGCGTGGGAGCGCGTGCAGCGGTCAGTCGATGCGCGCGTAGGCCGGCAGGGTCAGGAAATCGGTCAGGTCGTTGCTGCGGCTCAGTTCGCCCAGCAGGGTGATGGCTTCGGCAATGCGGCTGCCGCCGGGCAGCGCGCTGGTATCGCCCAGTCGTGCCGGCAGCTGCGCCAGAGTGGTGTCGAGCAGGCCCAGGTCGATGGCGGTGCCATCGTCCAGCTGCTGCCCCGGCGTGTGCAGCCACTGCCACAGCTGGCTGCGGCTGATCTCGGCGGTGGCCGCGTCTTCCATCAGGTGGTGGATCGGCACGCAGCCGTTACCGTCCAGCCAGGCGGCCAGGTAGCGCACGCAGACTTCCACGTTGCCCTCGAAACCGGCGCGGGTGATGCTGCCCGGCGGCCGTGCGATCAGTTCATCACGGCCCACGCGCACGTCCTGGCGCAGCACGCCGTGCTGGTTCGGGCCCGGCATGTGTTCGTCGAAGATCGCCTGCGCCACCGGAATCAGCGCCGGGTGCGCGACCCAGGTGCCATCGTGGCCGGCGCTGACTTCGCGCAGCTTGTCGGCGCGCACGCGGGCCATGGCCTGTTCGTTGGCGGCCGCATCGTGGTTGATCGGAATCTGCGCGGCCATGCCGCCCATCGCATGCGCACCGCGGCGGTGGCAGGTCTGGATCAGCAGTTCCGAATAGGACTTCAGGAACGGCTGGGTCATGGTCACCTGGCCACGCTCGGGCAGCACGCGGTCGGCGTGGCGGCGGAAGGTCTTCAGGTAGGAGAAGATGTAATCCCAGCGCCCGCAGTTCAGGCCGACGATGCGGTCACGCAGCGCGTGCAGGATCTCGTCCATTTCGAACACGGCCGGCAGCGTTTCGATCAGCACGGTCACCTTGATCTGCCCGTGCGGCAGGCCCAGCATCCCTTCGATGTGCGACAGCGCGGTTTCCCACAGCGCGGCCTCCTCCATGCTCTGCAGCTTGGGCAGGTAGAAGTACGGGCCGCGATCCTTGGCCTGCAGCGCGCGGGCGTTGTGGAAGGCAAACACAGCCGCGTCGAACAGGCCACCGGCCAGCGGCTGGCCGTCCACGGCCACGTGCTTTTCGTCCAGGTGCCAGCCACGCGGGCGCACGATCAGCACCGCCTGTTCGTTGTAGGGGCGCAGGGTGTAGTGCTTGCCATTGGCGGCGGTGAATTGCAGATCACCACGCACGGCGGCGGCCAGCGACTGCTGCCCGGCCAGCAGGTTGCGCCAGGTGGGCGAAGTGGAATCCTCGAAGTCGGCCATGAACACCTTGGCGCCGGAGTTCAGCGCGTTGATGACCATCTTCGGATCGGTCGGTCCGGTGATCTCGACGCGGCGGTCCTGCAGCGCGGCCGGCAGCGGCGCCACGGTCCAGTCGCCACTGCGGATGCCGGCGGTGTCTTCGCGGAAGTCCGGCAGGCCGCCCTGGTCGAAGAACGCCTGGCGCTCGCGACGGGTCTGCAACCGCGCCTGCCGACCCGGTTCCACCGCGCGGTGCAGCGACACCAGCAGGGCCAGCAGCGGCGCCGGCAGCACGGTGTCCTGGCCGGCCACGCGGGTCGCCAGGGCGATGCCGGGGGTGGCCTTGGCCGGAGTGGAGGGAACGGCGGAAGCGACGGCGGACATGGGGCAACTCCAGCGGTGGGGGAACGTCCCCAAGGTGCCGCCCGGCTCCAGTATTTGGCAAAACAGTTTTTGCAATGCTTTACATAAAACGTGCTAATACTTATGACGCCATGCCCACACGCAGCCCGCCAAGTCCTCGTTTTTCCTACAAATCCGACCGGCTGAAGCCGCTGCGTGCGTTCTGCCAGACGGTACGCCTGGGCTCGGTCTCACGGGCAGCTGAGGCGCTGTTCGTCAGCCAACCGGCCATCAGCCTGCAGTTGCAGGCGCTGGAACGTGAGTTGGGCGTGGCGCTGTTCGAGCGCAGCGGGCGGCGCCTGGTGCCCAGCCGCGAGGGTCAGCTGCTGTATGAGATGGCGCAGCCGCTGGTGGAAAGCCTGGACGGGCTGGAGGCGCGCTTCCGCGACAAGGTGCGTGGGCTGGACGCGGGCGAACTGAACATCGCCGCCAACAGTTCCACCATCCTGTACCTGCTGCCGAAGATCGTTGAACGCTTCCGCCAGCACCACCCCGACGTGCGGCTGACCCTGCACAACGCGATCAGCGCCGACGGCACCGACCTGCTGCGCGAGGATGCGGCCGACCTGGCCATCGGTTCGATGACCGACGTGCCGGCCGACCTGACCTATGCGCCGGCCTATCGCTTCGAACAGGTGCTGATCGCCCCGCACGATCATCCGCTGGCCGCGGGCGGCGAGCTGGAACTGGCCGATATCGCGCGCTACCCGCTGGTGCTGCCGCCGAAGCGGCAAATCACTTACCGGCTGGTGGACCAGGTATTCCAGCGCCACCGCATTGCGTACACCGTTGCGCTGGAAGTGGGTGGCTGGGAAGTGATCAAGCAGTACGTTGCAATGGGCATGGGCATTTCCATCGTGCCGGCGCTGTGCCTGCATGAGAGCGATCGCGAGCGGCTGGCGGCGCGGTCGATGAAGCGCTGGTTCCCGGAGCGAAGCTACGGGGTGATCGTGCGCCGGGGCAAGGCCTTGTCGGCGCAGGCGCGGGCGTTCATCGACCTGGTGCAGCCGGAGCTGTTCAGCCCGCGCGATTACGACCAGAGCGGGCATTCGGAGCGGTAGGGGGTGTCGGGCAGGGCTGCCGCCCTGCACCTGCTCGAAATCAACGGCAACGGCAACGGCAGAAGCGGGCATTCCGTGGGATGGCGGGGTCGGATCCCGTTGCGATGCAACGGGCTCTGACCCCATGGTGATGTGCCAGTAGATCCACGCCATGCGTGGATGCGCTTGATCAATCGGGGTCAGAGCCCGCCGCTTTGCAGCGGGATCTGACCCCGGCGGCGGGATTCGGCGATGGCGAGCCATGGGGCGAAGGCGGTGTCGAAATCGCGTGGCTGCAGGTCACTCCAGCTGCGCTGGTAGATGCGCTGCTCAGAACGGACGTCGAGAATCTCGGCGTCACACTCGCCCGCGCTCCAGTAGGTGATGCGGGCGATGACGTGTTCGTTGTCGATATCGAGCGTGGCCGCCGGGTTGGCGGTGGGGCTGCAGCGGCGTGCACTGCCGTGTGCGGCGGCCCATGCCAGGAAGGCATCCAGGGCCGGGGGGCCGATCGTCTGCTCGCGGGTCATGGCGCTCCGGCCGTTGCGGGTTCCTGCCCGTAAGATAGGCAGGCCGACCGGGCGTGTCACCCGTCATTGCTGCATGTCCATCGAACTCCGCCACCTGCGTTACTTCCTGGCCGTTGCCGATACGCTGCACTTCGGCCAGGCGGCCGAGCGGCTGGGCATGTCGCAGCCGCCGCTCAGCCAGCAGATCCGGCAACTGGAAGAACTGATCGGGGCGCGCCTGTTCGTGCGCAGCCATCGCCGGGTGCAGCTGACCCCTGCCGGTGAGCTGCTGCAGGAGCGCGCGCGGGCCATCGTGCAGCAGGTGGAAAGCGCGGTGGAGGAAGTGCAGCGCGCGCAGCGCGGCGAGCAGGGGGAACTGCACATCGGCCTGACCCGGGCCACGCCGCTGTCGCCGCAGATTCCGCGTTCGATCCTGCAGTACCGCCAGCAGTACCCGCAGGTGCGGCTGCAGCTGAGCGAGATGAATACCCTGCAGCAGATCGATGCGCTGCTGGACGGCAGCCTGGACGTGGGCATCATCCGCAAGCGCACCTTGCCGCCGGAACTGGTGGCGCACAGCCTGTTCGTCGATCCGCTGGCGCTCATCGTGCATGCCGACCACCCTGCCCTGCGCCGACTGTCGAAAAGCGGCGCGCTGTCGCTGCGCGATTTCGCCCAGGAACCCTTCGTGGCCTTCCGCCGCAGCGCCGGTGCCGGTATCCACGACCACATGATCGCGCTGTGCGCGGCGGCGGGCTTCACCCCGCGCATCGTGCAGGAGGCGGGCGAAGCGTCGACCCTGATCAGCCTGGCCGCCGCGGGCCTCGGTGCGGCGATCCTGCCGGCGTCGTGCGATCACATCCGGGTGGAAGGCGCGCGCTTCGTGGCGCTGGCCGACGCCGGCGCGCATTCGGAAGTGCAGTTGGCGTGGCGCCGCGAAGGGGTGACGCCGTTGATCCGCAATTTCGCCGGATTGTTGCGCGGGGCGTTCGCGGCGGAATGAGCGCGTCGCACATCCCCCGCCGGGCATGGCCCGGCGC